>JAIXYV010000119.1 GCA_027490055.1 Bacteroidota bacterium
GAAGAGTCGATTCAGTCTCCAGTTCTATCGGTTCTGGTTTGGTGCTGGTTCAAAAATATAAAGGTCGCGAAGTTGCTCCTAACACACCTCTGGAAAAGGGTTCTGTGATCGATATCGTTGTCTCTAAGAAAATGTCACACAGAGATACCACTGCTATTCCTCCTCCAGTTTCTGATGCTGAACCTGTGTTTTAATAATATGGTCATTTTTAAGTTAAGTAAACAATATTCATCCATTAAATTTGTTATCACCACTATGAAATTGTGTCCTGTTATTGCTTTGTGTTTATTTGTCTCTGATGCTTTTGCTCAGGGACCAATTGTTACACCTCTGAATGGTAATGCTCAACTTAAAAACTCGGGGACTTATTTTTCCTCTAAAAGGCAAATTACTGATACCATCCGCTTGCCATTCCTCGACGACTTTACTTCAACAACCCTGTTTCCCAATACCCTCTACTGGACAGATAATCAGGTATACGTCAATAACCACTTCGCAATCTCGCCTCCAAGTTATAATGTCGCTACTTTTGATAACCTGGATAGCAAAGGCAGACCGTATCAAGCCCTTAGCGGTTTAACTCAAAATCACTGCGATTCTCTGACCTCAAATTATATCAACCTTAAAAATTTTAAATCAGTTGGGGTATGGAAAAACTATAGCGCAGCCGATTCTATCTATCTTAGTTTCTATTACCAGATGCAAGGTCGCGGCGATGTGCTTGATCAAACAGATTCTCTGGTGTTAAAATTCAAGAATTCAGCCGGACTGTGGAAGACTGTCTGGAAAATCAGTGGTAAAAATGATAAGAAATTTAAACAGGTACTGGTTGGTATTAAGAACGCTGACTACTTCCATAATAACTTTCAGTTCCGTTTTATCAATTATAGTAAAAGTACGGGCAATATGAACCAATGGCATCTCGACTATGTGCGCCTGAACTCTGGTCGCTCAGCCAAAGATACCGCCATTCTGGATGTTGCTATCAATGCTATTCCTTTCGGACCACTCAAATGGTATGCGACAATGCCGTATGACCATTTTAAAGTATCGCCTTCCTATCATACAGCACCAGCGCATTCAGTTGTGGCCCGCAACAATAACGATACCTCTGTCAACGTACAGTTTACCTGTGAAGTCAGAAACCAGTACAACCAACTGGTACTGTTTTATCCGAATACAGGGTCTTCCAGAAACGTTAAAAAATTCTCCGATAGTACAGAGTTCTATACTGGTTTGCAATTGGATACCTTTTCTGGCAAAAAGCCTTCTCTGACTTTTAAACACAAAATTACACCGCTTAACTTTGATAATCTTCCGGATGATTACAATAGCTTAGTTAGCAATAATGAGTTCTCCAGAACTTTTCAATTTAATAATTTCTTTGCCTACGACGATGGCACTGCAGAAGGTGGCTATGGTCTCGATTATGGCTCACTTCCTAACGGTCCGGGTTATGCCGCAATCAAGTTTAATGCACCTAAAGCCGACACGCTGAGAGGCATTTCTGTTTTCTTTAATCGCTCTGTGGCTGATATCACCAATAAATCATTTACTCTGATGATCTGGAAATCTATTAGCGAACCTCCGGCAAATAATGATGATAACGATGTCGTGTTCAAAAGGGTTGAAATTCCCTCAGCGTTCTATTCAGATTCTATCAATGGTTTTGTCGATATCGTCCTGGACACTGCCGTGGCTCTGGATGCTGGTGATTTTTATATAGGATGGCAGCAGAACATCAACTTTATGCTGAATATCGGGTATGATAATAACTATAAATATGCGCAAAGCGGTGGCAGAAATCCTAACTTGTTCTATAACCTTAATGGCTATTGGGAAACTGTAAGTGCTACCATCACTGGTGCGCCAATGATGCGTCCTATTGTCGGTGAACCGCTTCCTAAAAAAGTAACTTCTGTAAGACAAATTAAAAGCGCTAATCAAAATATTAAACTTTATCCAAACCCTTCTGGCAATTCAACTGTTTTAGATATAGTATCCGATAACACCATCACTCTAGTGGAAGTATATGACCTCTCTGGTAAACTAATCATGAAAGCCAATGCTGATTCAGTGAATCAACTTAATATTGTTGCTCTAAGTCCTGGTTTTTATACCATTCGCTGTACAAGCATTAACAATCAAATTAGCAATTTAAAATACATAAAAAATTAACATGACCGATATCAACGCACAAGAACTAAAGGAAAGAATTGAAAAAGGTGAAGCCCTTCATATCATTGATGTAAGAGAACAATATGAGTACGAAGAATACAACATCGGTGCTCAACTCATTCCGCTTGGCGACCTGCCTTCAAAAATTGATGATCTTGATGAATGGCTTAACGAAGAAGTAATAGTGCATTGCAAAAGTGGCGCTCGCAGTGCCGCAGCTAAAGCCTTTTTGGTTCAGAATGGTTTTACCAATGTAAGAAATTTGCTTGGTGGTGTGCTCGCCTACAAGGCTTTGTAAAATGATTTAATATGCGCTTTAAGTTTCTTGCCATAGTCTGCGGCTTACTGATAATACTTAGCCTCAGTTATTGTAAGGATGGTAGTAATGCTGCCGAAACTTCGCCTTACCTCAACCACAACGACTCTGTCAAATACCTGGGTATTCAGGCCTGCGCTTCCTGTCATGCTGATAAATTTGCTACCTTTACTCAAACAGGTATGGGTAGTAGCTTCGGTCTGGCTTCACTGAAAAAATCTGCTGGCGATTTTAAGCAGAATAAACCTGTATATGATGCTTTCAGAAACCTTTACTATCTGCCTTTTTTCAGAGATAGTATCTTTTATCTGAAAGAATACCGTCTCGATGGACAGGATACTGTATACTCAAGAACAGAGCGTATTTCCTATATTGTGGGCTCCGGTCACCATACCAATTCTCATTTTATTCAGGAAAATGGTTTCGTGTTCCAGGCGCCAATAACTTTCTATACCCAGAAAGGGCAGTGGGATCTTCCGCCGGGCTTCGAAAATGGCAATAACTCAGGCTTCGAACGTAAAATCGGTCTCGAATGTATGTCGTGCCATAATGCCATGCCTCAACTTATCAGTGGCTCTGAAAATCAATACCGCGAATTACCCCATGGTATCGATTGTGAACGCTGTCATGGTCCGGGCGAACTCCATGTCAATGAAAAATCAAAAGGGATTATCGTCGATGTCTCCAAACAACCCGACTACACCATCGTTAATCCGGCTAAACTGAGCTGGAAAAGACAAATTGATGTCTGCCAGAGATGCCACCTTCAAGGCGATGCAGTCCTTAAACCTGGAAAGAATTTCACCGATTTTAAACCGGGGATGAAACTGTCTGATGTCTTCGATCAGTTCTCTCCCGAATATGAGGGTAGCGATGATATCGTGATGGCAGCTCATGCCGAACGTTTCCAGCGCAGCAAATGTTTTATCAGTTCTGTAAAGGGTAACCTTGAAGATGAAAAAGCTAAAGTCGGTTTCACCTGTATCTCCTGCCATAATCCACATGTCTCCGTTAGGCAAACCAATACCGATGTGTTTAATACGAAATGCCGCTCTTGTCACACCACTCAAACTCAGAAACAATGCAGTGAGTCGGCGCTCAAAATTAGTGCAGCAAGTAATAATTGTGTTAAATGCCACATGCCGGCTTCTGGAACTGCCGATATTCCTCACGTCTCTGTACACGATCACTATATCAGAAAACCTGATAAAGTAAAACCTGTACAAGGTAAACTCAAAGGTCTGAAATGCGTTACCAACACGAACCCTGATGCTGCTACGCTCACAGAAGCCTATGTTTCTTATTACGAAAAATTTGATGCCAATCCGCTCTTTCTTCAACTGGCTGCCCAAAAAAGCAGTGAGCTAAATACCTCTAATACCGAACACATCAAGATCCTTATTCACCTTCACTATATCAACTCAGATTATAATAAAATGGTTGATCTTGCCGATGATTTAACCACTCCTGATGCCTGGTCGGCCTACAGAATAGGAAAGGCGTATGAACGCTTAAAACGATACGATGATGCAGATGTGTGGATGGATAAAGCAATTGCACTACAACCTAAGAACCTCGACTTCCTCCTGCAAAAAGCAAGTATGCTGATAAAAAATTCTCAGTTTAAAAAGGCTCAACCAGTAGTAGAAAAATATCTCAAACTCTATAGCAAAAGTGCAGAGGCCTGGGCGTTAATGGGACTGGTACAAATGAATAGCAATTCGCCTTCCCAAGCCAAACAATCTTTCCTGAAAGCACTATCGTATAATCCAGATCAATTAACAGCTTTAAATAATCTGCTAACTCTGGAGACGCTTCTTGGTAATCAAACCGAAATGGCTAAACTTAAAAAGAGAATCGATGTCATTCAACGATAAATGCCTGCCTGTTAGCTCTGCCGATAGGATGAAAAGCTGGGATGCTTTTACCATTCAGTCGGAGCCAATTTCATCCATCAGTTTAATGGAAAGGGCATCGTCTAAATGTGTCGAATGGCTGCTCAATCAATTCCCTCACCAAAAAATATTTGATGTTTTTTGTGGTACCGGCAATAATGGTGGAGATGGTTTGGCTATCGCTCGATTGCTACTGAATGCCAATAAAGAGGTTAGGGTATGGCTATGCGGCAATATCAATGAAACTTCTCAGGACAATCAAATTAACTGGGATAAATTTAAAGGGACTAAACATTGTATTAGCTCTATTGATGATTTGCCGGCTTTATCTCCTGAATCGCTTGTGATTGATGCCCTGTTTGGCACCGGAATAAGCAGATCCGTAAAGGGACTAATAGCTGAGTGTATTCAATTCATTAATGCAAACTCTAATTGTATCATTTCTGTTGATCTGCCTTCTGGCTTATATGCCAGCAAGCCTAATTTGCCTGATGATGTAATCGTTAAAGCTAATTATACTCTAACCTTTCAGTCGCCTAAATTGTCTTTGTTGTTTCCTGAGTACTATATCTATTGCGGACAATGGGTGCTTTTAGACATAAAACTTTCAAGCGATTTTTCACCTTCTGTGCCCGATGAGGCATTTCTAATCACTGAAGCTGCTGTAAAATCTCTAATCAATCAGGGGTCTAAATTTGATCATAAAGGTAAAAATGGTCACGCGCTCCTGGTAGCAGGATCTGAGACAAAATATGGTGCAGCAATTTTAGCCTTGAGGGCTGCTCTTCGCTCCGGCACAGGCTTGCTAACGGTTCACGTCCCTCATGATGCTGAACTGATATTTCAAACTGCCTGCCCTGAAGCAATGCTGTCTTTGGATAATAATGAAAATACAGTGAGTGCCGTTGAAGTAAAAGAGGCATATACGTCGATAGGTGTCGGACCAGGGCTCGGTACCTCAGTAGAAACAGCATTGGCTCTGAAAGCTTTGCTGACGGCTTCTAAACAAAAAATAGTACTGGATGCAGATGCTTTAAATATTTTGTCTGCTAACAAGGATTACTTGTCCATACTGCCACAAAATGCTATTCTAACACCACATCTCAAAGAGTTTGAACGCTTAACCTGTAAAGCTGAAAATGCCTATCACCGTCATCAGTTGCAAATAGATTTTTCTAAAAATCACAAGGTGTTTGTCATACTCAAAGGAGCCTATTCTTGTCTTTCAACACCAGATGGCATCTGCTATTTTAATCCTACCGGCAATCAAGGAATGGCTAAAGGTGGCTCTGGAGATGTGCTAACTGGAATTATAACCTCTTTACTGGCTCAGCAATATTCTGCGTTCCATTCTGCTATTATTGGCATGTATGTTCATGGTAAAGCAGGTGATTTAGCAGCTGAAAAACTTGGAATGGTGTCGATGAATGCGTCGGATATTATTGATAATCTGCCCGAGGCTTTTCAATCCATGATGTAATTCTACCAGGTAATTAAATTGGCATTTGGCGCATTCGGAAGAATGTTTTCTAATGTGTCACCACTATTGACATCGATAGAATCTCTGTTAATGCCAAAGGTAATCAACTGAACGGTTCTGTCGTTGATTTTTCTGAATTGATAATTGGTACTGCCACTGTTGTTGGTGCATTGATATGTCAGGCCATTATATTTCTCAACCCATTTTCCAACATAAGAATATAGTTTAATCTCATCCCAGCAACTCTCTTCAGATTGAAGAAATAAAATGATCTCGTGATTGCCGTCGTTGTTTAAATCTCCAATATCTTTAATTAACAACTCCGAAACATTGCCTTGCTCAATTAAATCATCAAAACAGGTAAACGTAATTTTATAGCGTGAATTAAAATTGTTGTAAATAATGAAGGCTGTGTCGTTTTTACCGTCGTTATTAATGTCACTTAATTCAATGATTCGCACCTCAACACTGTCCTTGGCTGAACCGTTTCTTTTCTTTTTGGTCTTGAAGTAATCATCAGTATTTAACACATCTGACAGGTCAATTCCGTCGGAAGTACCAGTATTACCAGCATTGCCGCCCTTTTTACAAGAGACAAAAGGAAGCAAAAAAAGCAATAGTAATACCTGTTTCATTAATTAATCGCAAAATTATAATTAAATAAAGATATTGTCAATAAGAAGTTTTATGATGTGCGTCCTTTTTTTAACACACTTTATGACTGTAAATCATTCAATTTCTGATAGGCCGAAAAGTTTTTAAATCAATTCAAAAGCTTTTTCATAAGTCTGGTTTAAATCTCGAAGTATTTAGATAATTTCGCGGGGTGAATATATCGGAAGAGATACATAAGCGTAAGACGTTCGCAATCATCAGTCACCCGGATGCCGGTAAAACTACCCTGACTGAAAAATTCCTCTTGTTTGGAGGTGCTATTCAAACCGCTGGAGCTGTTAAATCTAACAAGATTAAAAAGGCTGCTACCAGCGACTTTATGGAGATTGAAAAGCAAAGAGGTATCTCTGTCGCTACCTCGGTAATGACTTTCGAATACAATGGTAAACTGGTCAATATCCTCGATACGCCCGGTCACAAAGACTTCGCCGAAGATACCTACCGCACACTCACAGCTGTTGATAGTGTTATTCTTGTAATCGACTGTGTAAAGGGTGTCGAAGAGCAAACAGAACGTCTTATGGAGGTATGCCGTATGCGTAATACGCCCGTTATTGTTTTCATTAATAAAGTCGACCGCGATGGTCGCGATCCATTTGATCTGCTCGATGAGCTGGAACAAAAGTTAAATATTAAAGTAAGTCCGATGAGCTGGCCAATTAATGGTGGTCGCGATTTTAAAGGGGTTTATAAAATTTACGATAAAAGCATCAATTTCTTTGAAGCGAATAAAACTAAGATCTCTAAAGATGTGATCCGTATCGATGATCTTAGCAGTCCTCAACTCGATGAACTCATCGATCGCGATGCCGATAAATTGCGTTCTGATGTCGAGCTCATTGAAGGAATCTATGGAGAATTTAATGTTGAAGATTATCTGAAAGGAGAGGTGGCGCCTGTTTTCTTTGGCTCTGCTCTAAATAACTTTGGTATTAAAGAACTACTCGAGAAATTCCTGGAAGTAGCGCCTTTCCCTCAAGCCAGAACTTCTAGTGAGAGACAGGTAAATCCGGATGAAGCTAAATTCTCTGGTTTTATTTTTAAAATTCACGCTAACCTGGATCCGCGCCACAGAGATAGAATCGCTTTCCTTCGCGTTTGTTCAGGTAAGTTCGAAAGAAATAAATTCTTCCACCATGTTCGTCTAAATAAAGACATGAAGTTTGCCAGTCCATTTACCTTCATGGCCGATAGCAAAGCTCTGCTGGAAGATGCCTATGCTGGTGATGTTGTGGGTTTATATGATACCGGAAACTTCAAAATAGGAGATACCCTAACCGAAGGCGAGAACTATATGTACAAAGGCATACCATCCTTCTCTCCTGAAATCTTTAAGGAACTTATTAACCTCGATCCAATGAAGTCGAAACAACTCGAAAAAGGTATCGAACAGTTAACAGATGAAGGGGTTGCTCAGCTCTTCAGACAAGAGCCAGGTAATCGTAAATACATCGGTACAGTGGGTGAACTTCAGTTTGAAGTTATTCAATACCGTCTTGAAAATGAATACAACGCTAAATGCCGTTTCGAGCCGCGCGCTTTCCACAAAGCTTGCTGGATGACTGGCGACAAAGATGCTATTCTGGAGTTCTGTAAGTTCAGACAAAAGAACATTGTAAAAGACAAAGATGACAACCTGGTTTTCCTCGCTGAAACGGCATGGATTTTGAACACAGCTATGCAACAGAATCCAAAGATTGAATTCCACACAACCTCTGAATTTAAAATTTAATAAATTGAATATTTCAAAAAACATTGTATGTTTGAAGTGAAAATGGATACACTGAGGCAAAGCATATTGAGTACCTGCCTGTTCGCTTATTCAACTTTATCGGCTCAGGAACAAACCCAGGTGGATTTTATTCCTAGCCTCAAAAAAGGGGATAAACTGGCTTACCAGCTGGTGGAAACCAAATTTAAACAAAACCCCAACGGTCATTTTCTCTATCTTATGTTCGATACCTCATACATGGTGTTTAACGTGACCGAAAAAAATGATTCCCAAACCCTGGTAGATTTTAATTATGCCGATGCCATTATCAATGGTGGTATCTACAATGAACCTCCGCCAAATAACTTCCCTAATTATCTTAGAACTGAAACCTATAAAATGGTTCTCGATAATACCGGCAAATTTATTGAACTGAGTAACTGGGAATTTTTCGCCAGTGCGCTTATTCAAAATCTTAAAATTCAGTATCAGGCCAATATGCTTGATTCACATACTCTGAAATATTATTACCTGTACTACCACAGTCAGGACAATGTAGAAAAAGCAGTGATACCAAGGGCGCTGGAACTTATTGATATCTTCGGTAAAACCTATTACCTGGAAAATGATTATAGTCTGGCTCGCGAAATAGTCAATCCCTTCAAAGGCAGAAACCTTCTAAAATCCTGTACCTTCAAACCTTTTAAAGATAGCAAATACCCTAACTCGGTTTTCTTCTCAGGTAAAGTAAAAACCAGTGATATAGACAATGAATGTCTGCAGGAAGATTACTACGCTTTCTTTAATGAGAAAAAACCAGACGATGAATCGGATATCGTGCCGCCATATATCTATATGCAGGATACTTACAACTATCAATGGGGACTAATAACTAAAAGAATCATAAGCTATAATACAACACACACTGTCTGGCTCGGCGACGATAAGCAAGGCCTGGATAGAATTTATACCCTATACGCCTTTTAGTTGTGACCACCGATTCGAATTCCTTAAAGTTTAATTTTCTCGCTTTTCTTGTCTCTCTAAGTTTTCTCTTAATTCTTTTCTATCAAAGTGACGGTCTAGAAGGTGGGATGGATTCATGGATGCATTTTCTTAATTCTAAATATGCATTCAAACACCCTGAACTCTTCCTCGATCAATGGAATAAACCAGTCTTTACCCTTATCACAGCTCCAATTTGTCAACTCGGTATTCATGCCCTGGAAATCTTTAATATCCTTTGTGTTTCCATGGCTGGACTGCTGGTTTCACTTGCTCTCAGACACGCTGGTTTCCGCAATTCATGGGTAGTTATCCCTTTTTTGGTTTTTACGCCTGTCTGCTTCCTGAATACAATTTCAGGTTTAACAGAACCTCTGGCAATATTAATGGTAGCCTTTTTTATCTACCTATGGGCCATCTCTAAAAGAATCGCTGCGGTTATACTTGCTGGATTTTTACCTTTCATTCGAACAGAAGGCTTCGTCATCGCCGGAGCTATTGTATATCTGATTCTATTGTCAAAAGACTATAAATTGATTCTATGGTTATTTGTTGGTGGTATCATGATGAATTTTCTGGGATTCACCATTACAGGACATCCTTTCTGGATCATTACCGATAATCCTTATGTTAATCACGAACTAAACGGCACCTTTGATCCAGGTAGCGGTTCTATATTCCATTTCTTTATCCATGCCCGTAATATGTTTGGATTGCCGCTTCTGCTGCTTGGTATATTGTCAACTTTGTTGCCTATCTGGTTAAATGTCAAAAAACAAAAGGTTCATTATCTGCTGACTTTCTCACTCCTTGGTTTCTGGCTGTATTTCTGTGCACATGCTCTGATCTATTATTTTGGTATTCTGGGCTCTCATGGTCTAACGCGACCAATGGCTTTACTGGCGCCATTCTTAGCGATAATGGGTTTCCTGACCTTCGATTTTCTGATGGATAAATTTGGTCATGTTGCCAGAATTATCACAGCTGTCGTTTTGGTGATCGTGGTAACAATAACGGCCTATTTCGAAAATAATTTCCCAATGCCTTATGGGATAAAATCAAAAGCTATTCAAGCAGATCATACCCAAAACAATTTTGTTCTGGCTGGCTTGTGGCTCGAGAAAAATGGGCTACTCTCTAGAAGAGTTGTTCATCAGTCGCCTTTCTTTAATGTGAGATTTAATAAAGATCCCTACGACCTAAACGAAGGGTACTGGATCTGGTCGATAGATAAAAATTCTGACTGGACCAATGACGGTACCATCGTTATCTGGGATGGTTTCTCTGCTAAAAGGGAAGGTGGTATGCCGCTCGAATGGTTGAAGTCTAACCCCTCATACCGATTGCTGCACTACATCGATGGAAAACTGGTGGATCCTAAAGACTCTGAAAAATTTGATATCTGGATTTTTGAAAAAGTGCCCTTAAACACCAAATAAATCTGCGTGTATTTTATAGGTGGTGCTGAAGTGGTAATGCTTGTCTCCATAACACTCTACCCAGGCTATGCCTCTGGTGGCATTACTGATAAAGATCTCATCCGATATTAATACGTCTTCTTCTGTAATCTCTGTCTCTCTGATATTATACCCCAAGGCTTTTAACTTACTGATGATGTAATGACGCATAACGCCGTCCAGACAATACTGATTCAAACCAGGAGTCAAAATCTCGTCTCCCTGAATTAAAAAGATATTGGCATTGAATACCTCAGACACATTGCCCTGCTCATTGTATAATAAAACTGTGTCTACCTGATGCTCTGTCGCATGAATGCCCGCTAATACGTACTGTATCGCAGATAATGGTTTGAAAAAACTCAGGAAATTAGATGGTTTTAATATTAAGCCATAAGAACCTAAACTCAAGCCTTTGTCGTTGATAGGATAGGTGCCAACAGATTCTGTCATCTCTATCATAAACTGACACTTGTTTCTTTCAGGGGCATAGAAACCTTCGCTCTCTCTGTAGAAAATAATTCTGCAACGGGCATTTACCCAGCCATTTTTTAAACAAAGTAATTCTAACTGGTCTTCGAAATATTGCTGCGTCCATTTTTCGTGAAGCGGCAGGTGAAAGAGCATAGCAGCTCTCTGTATTCTTTGGTAATGTAAATCAAATAGTTGAGGCTTTTTTTGAATGACTTTTATACTTTCAAAAAATCCATCTCCGTATTTATAAATACGACTTCTTGAGTTAAATATTTTGTCGTCGGCGTCAGTCAGTACCCCGTTAAAACTGATTAACATGGTTGCAATATACTATGTTTTTTATATTACTTCTGAGAAAAAAATTATATTTGTATATATGTTTAAGAAACTACTGATTTTAACAGTTGTCGTTTTTTCTCATTTTAATGCTTTTACACAAAACACGAATGACACTACCCAAAATCCTTATTGGATAAAAATGATGCAAGATAGAAGTATCAACTTCTATCAGACTCAGCGCGCCTTCAATCTCTATTGGCAAAATCGCCCTATCGAAAAAGGTAGCGGTTGGAAAGCCTTTAAAAGATGGGAATGGCAAGCCCAAATGCAAATCGATAGTCTGGGTAATTTCCCGGCCTTCGAATTGCAATACCAGGATTTAATTGATAAAATTAAAGAGGATGATAAATACTGGAACGTTGTAGCACCAGCGCTCGGACCCGGAACTGTGGCCTGTAAAACGCAAGGCGACTGGAAGCCGATGGGACCAACGGCTCTGCCCATTAATAATACCGGTCAGATGAATGGAATGGGTCGTGTCAATGCTATCGCTATCCATCCGACAGACTCCAATACATTTTATGTAGGTGCCGCTGCTGGTGGTATCTGGAAAACGACCAATGGCGGTCAAACCTGGACAGTAAACACCGATTCTTTACCTACACTCGGAGTTTCTGCTATCGCTATTACAAGATCTAATCCTTCTGTGATTTACTTTGGGTCGGGCGACCGCGATGCGGGAGATGCCGTAGGTTACGGCGTTTTCAAAAGTACCAACGCTGGTGCTAGCTGGACCATCAGTAACACAGGCATGGGAAATCGAACGGTTGGCCGACTGATTATTGATCCTAACAATGCCTCTACGCTTCTTGCTGCTTGCAATGGTGGTATCTACCGTTCTACAAATGCCGGTGCGTCGTGGACCCAGGTATTCTCTGGGGGCTTTTTTAAGGATATCGTCTTCAAACCTAATAACAGCAATGTGGTGTACGCAACCAAAGATGGGTTGCTCTATCGCTCCCTCAATAACGGTCAAACATGGACGGCTATGACAACTGGTTTGCCAACTACCGCTGTTTCAAGAGCCGTTATCGAAGTGAATGCTCTGGATCCTAAACTCGTTTATTTCTGGATTGCCAATGGTAGCGTTCACAAAGGTTTTTACCTTTCC
The DNA here is from genome assembly GCA_027490055.1 of Bacteroidota bacterium. GTDB lineage: Bacteria > Bacteroidota > Bacteroidia > NS11-12g > UBA955 > JABMMZ01. The sequence goes on from JAIXYV010000119.1 coordinate 12,642, forward strand.
AGAGATAGTGGATCAACTTTTAGAACTCAGTCAACCACACCTAATATTCACGATTATTCTACAAATGGTAGCGGTACCGGCGGTCAGGCCTGGTATGATATGGACATGGTCTCAGATCCAACAAGCGCTGCTATTGTTTATTGTGGTGGTGTCAATATTTTTAAATCGTCTGATACCGGTAAAACATGGACTATCGCAGGTTACTGGGTAAATCAGATTCACGCCGATCAACATGAACTTGAAGCTGATCCTATCACCAAACGTATTTTCGCCGCCAATGATGGGGGACTCTATGCATCAAGAAATAAAGGCACTCCTTGGGTGCCTCTGAAAAGTGGATTGGGTATCGCTCAAATCTATAAAATGGATGCCTCCAGAACCAAAAAAGATATACTGATAAATGGCTATCAGGATAATGGTACTGGTAATTATAACAATGGCTGGTATACCACTTATGGCGGCGACGGAATGGATTGCGCCATCGATCAGACAGACTCCCGGTATAGTTATGGTGAATTGTACTATGGCAGTATTTTCCGTGTCTTTAATGTCAATGCCCAAGCTACCATAGCTAACAATGGTTATATTGCCGCAGGTAGCGATACCATTAACGAATCAGGGGCCTGGGTAACGCCATTTACACTCAGAGAGGGTAGCGGTAATACCATGTATGTCGGCTACAAAAACATCTGGAGAAGTAATAATATCAAGAGTTCTCCAGTTACCTGGAAGAAAATTTCAAATAATCTGGGTGGCGTCAATAATGTCGATTTCCGTGAGCTTGAAAGCAATATCGCTAATTCGGATATCCTATATGCCTCAAGATCTAATGGCACTTTCTTCAGATCTGATAATGTCAATGCAACGACACCGTCATGGACCACTATCACTCAGCCTGTAGCGGGTGTCATCAATACGATAGAAACAGATCCTAGAAATGCTAATGTGGTATACATCGGAATAGGAACAAGGGTTTATCGCTCTACCAATAAAGGTGGGTCGTGGACACAAGTGGCAAGCAATTTTTCTAATAATGTGGCAGCGGTGCTTCTTGATACCTCAAATACAAAAAGAGGTATCTACGTCTCAACTGCTGGTGGAGGTGTCTGGTACACCGATACAACGCTAAGTGTATGGCGCTACTTCAGTAAAGGTCTGCCAAATACGGCCAATGTTACCGACCTCGAAATGTATTACGAACCTACTAAAAAATGTAATTGCAGTGTTCTCTATGGTTCTACCTACAACAGAGGTAACTTCTACACCACCATCTACAATGATGGTACGCTTAAACCTGTCGCTTTACTGGAGTCTTATGATACAGTCGTTTGCAGATCTAACACCGTTACTTTTAAAGATAAATCCTGCTATGCACCTGGTCGCTTTAAATGGCAGTTTACGCCTTCTACAGTAAGCTTTGTTAATGGAACCGACTCCAGCTCTTCTTCTCCAACTATCAGCTTCGGTGCTGTCGGTAAATACGCTTTCAAATTCATGGCCGAAAACTGTATCGGTACAGATACAATAACTGGTACTGTCATCGCCGGAGATACCTTAAAATCGGCATGCGTTACCTCTACCACCAATAGCGTCTCTGGATTAGGAATATTTAGTGTCGAACTTTCTACTCTTAACCGTATTTCATCCGGAAGAAATCCTGAAGGGGCCTATGTAAACATGGGTTGTACCAAAGTTGTTAAATTGAAAAGAGGTAAAAAATATACCCTTAAAGTTCTGACAGGTTCTACCTATTCCGAACAGGTAAAAGCCTTTATCGATTACAATAATAATGGTACACTAAACGATGCCGGTGAGGTGGTCTACCAACCTGCTGCCAATGTCCTTACACACATCGATTCATTTACCGTTCCTACTACGGCAGTCACAGATAAAATACTGCGACTGCGTATAAGAAGTGACTATATTTCTTTAGGTACTAATCCTTGTTCTACACTTTCTTATGGTCAGACCGAAGACTATGGTGTCTATATTGAATCAGATAATCTAAGCCCTAAGTTTGTAACGGATGTGTCTGTTAAATGCCAGGACCAGTCTGTAAAATTCACCGATTCTACCAGAGGGGTAGGCGCAAGCTATTCATGGAACTTTGGATCTGGCGCTGTGCCTGCTTCGGCAACTGGCAAAGGTCCGCATACCGTCAAATACACCTCTCCAGGGTATAAAAAAGTCATTTTAACCGTCGATTCTAAAACCTATACTAAAGACAGCGCTGTTCAAATTTACTCAGCGCCTAATTTGTCAATTAGCTTTACCAAAGGTGATAGCAGTGTTTGTAAAAACAAACCTTTTACCCTGCAAGCCAATGATGCTAATTCCTCATCCCCAACTTACCAATGGCGATTAAACAGCGTCAATATTGCCGATTCTACCTTTGCTGTATTTAGAAAATCGTCGACAGCCTATCTCGATAGTGGTATCTACTCTGTCATTGCTTCTACCGCCAATTGTAAAGACACGGCTTTCCAAAGAGTAAGAGTCAGACACTTGCCGCTTGCACGATTTACTGTTAACGATTCTACCCAATGCTTCAACGGTCACAGTCTGATCCTTACAAATGCTTCTTCTATCACACAAGGTACCTATAAGAATACCTGGTTCTATGGCAACAGTGCTTCAGATACTGGTTACTCTAAAACCTATGCCTATTCAACTTACGGTAATTATACGGTGAAGTTGCGCTCTGTCAGTAATTTTGGATGTGTCGATTCTATGACTAAGCCTGTTGAGATTTATGAAAATACAGCTCCGGGTTTTTCTATTAATACAACTGCTCAATGCTTCAATTCTAACAGTTATAACTTTACCAATACCACAACACTTAATACAGGAACTTATAATAGTCTGTGGTCTTTCGGTGATGGCTCATTCAGCAGTCTGAAAAACCCTCCGGCTAAATCGTATGCGACATATTTCTCGAGTTATAAAGTGAAACTAGTCAATACCACCAACAAGCTCTGCAAAGACAGTGTCGAAAAAACCATTATTCTGTATCCTAATCCTTCTGCCGCTTTCACTGTCAACGATTCTACTCAATGTGTCAGAGGTAATAGCTTTAGTTTTACCGGACTCTCTACAATCAAAAGTGGAACCTTCACGTCTAACTGGAATTTCGGAAATTCGCAATTTTCTTCTTTAGTGTCTCCAACCCAAATCTATGCGCTTGCTGGCAATTACACAGTGCGTCTGATACTCAATAGTAATCAGAATTGTAAAGATACGATGGATAAATTGGTAAACGTGTTTCACCAACCCAAAGCTCAGTTTACCATCAATGATAGTACCCAGTGTCTGAAAGGGAATGCGGTGCTACTAACCCAAACGGCTAATATCGCTCAAGGTACCTTGTCTCACACCTGGTTCCTCGGCAATGGCAATACATCGACTTTAAATGCGTTAACTGTGGGCTATGCTAAAGACTCAAGCTATCTGGTTAAATTAAGAGTTATCAGCAACAATGCCTGCTCTGATAGTATCATTAAACCTGTTGTTATCTTCCCTCAGACAAAACCTAATTTTACCATCAACAACGCTGCTCAATGTTTTAAAGCCAATAGTTTTGTCTATTCTAATATTTCTACACTTAAATCAGGTACCTTTGGTAATAGCTGGAATTTTGGTGATTTAACAAATGCTTCAATTGCCAATCCGCCTGCTAAAAACTATGCAGCCTATAAAGATTCTCTTTTAGTATCTCTGTATACCAATACTAATAATGCTTGTAAGGATACTGTCTCTAAATGGGTCAAACTCTTATCGAGTCCGAGGCCTGCTTTCTCCATCAATGATTCTACTCAGTGTGAAAATGAAAACCTGCTTACTTTCACCAATCAAAGTACTGCCAATAACGGTGTCGTAAGCTCAAAATGGTTTTTCGGAGATAATAGCACAGCCACTACTAGCAATTCTCAGCACCGATATAGTTCTGCCGGTACTTATAATGTAAAACTACTTGTGGTGTCTCATCCTTTATGTAAAGATAGCATCACCAAACCAATGGTTATTTATCCAAGTCCGCTGGCTGGTTTTAGCATTAACGATTCTGATCAGTGTCTGAATGGTAACCGTTTTATTTACACTAATCAATCGGTTATCAGTTCAGGGTCTTATACCTCGGCCTGGCAGTTTGGCGATAATACAAGCGCCAGCACAACTTCGCCTGTTCGCTCATATGCTGCAAAAGGTTCCTATAAAGTTCAAGTGATAGTTACCAGTAACTTCAACTGTAAAGATACTGCCGAACGTCTGATAGAAGTATTCGAATCGCCTGTTTCTAAATTTGACATCGACGATTCTGTCGTTTGTCTAAGAGGTAATAGTCTAAAATTGACAGATAAATCTTTGTCAACCCGCACTTACACCAGAACATGGATGGCTGAACAATCTGTGCTAAATTCTACCGCTTTAAGCGTTCAACATAGTTTTAATGATACCGGATTTAAAGTTGTTCAATTACTAATCATCACCGACCAACTATGTCGCGATAGCCTAAGCAAACAAGTCTACATCGCGCCTCATCCGGTGTTTACAATCAACGGACTGACTGAATTATGTAAAGACGAAACGCTTAACCTTTCTGCAAGCTCTTCAAGCACTAATACCTATCAATGGAAATTTGATCAGGATAATAGTAGCAATAATCCATCGTTCTCTCGTCTATGCTCCAGCTCGGGGAATTATAAGTTACTGGTAGTTGCAGCTAATCAATACAATTGTCTAGATTCTCAAATCAGAACCATTGTGGTGAATAAATTGCCTGTGCCTGTCATTGATTTTGAAGGCTTGTCTTCCGCTAATGGTAAAGGGATAGATATTAAAGTAACTGATGTAACCGGCATTCCTGTAACTGCCAGAAACTGGCTGTTCTCAAATGGTGCAACAGGAAACAATATCAGCGAGATTTTAGTATTTACTGATAGTGTGACGCTGACAGCGAAACTAACCCTGACAGATACCAATGGTTGTGTCGGAACTACGATTGCTTCGAAATTCTTTATTATTCCTAATGATTATTACTTCCCTAATACCTTTACGCCCGATGGTGATAAAATCAATGATGAATTTAAAATCAATGGATTTATTCAGATTAAAAATTTCTCAATGAAAGTGTACAACCGCTGGGGTGAACAAGTGTTCGAAAGTAACAATCCTGATAAAGGGTGGGATGGAACATTTATGGGTGATAAAGTGCCAAATGGTAGCTTTATCTATATGGTCGAATTTGAAGACATGACTGGAAATAAAATTGAGAAGAAAGGCTATATCATGGTCATGCGTTAATGGTACCTGATCACTCAATTCTGCTCGACCTGGTAACGGTAAAAATGCCTTTCGGCAAATACAAAGACCGTTTACTTTGTGATGTTCCTGTTTCTTATCTCGAATGGATGCATAGCAAAGGTTTCCCTAAAAATAAACTGGGGATGCAACTGCATACGATTTATGAAATAAAGATAAATGGCTTGGAAGACTTACTCCGACCTCTGAAGAAATAACTCAGTCGGTTTTTACTCTGGTAAAACTGAAATGTACTTCCCCTTCATGCATTTTCAATAAATGGTCGGATAATAAATCGACCGTGAAATGCCTTGTAGTATCTGGCTCTATATACTTCAAATGAATGGTGTGGTCAGAATAAGACCATTTGCCATACATGTGCTTGTTGACTGAATTGATGTGGTATTCGAACAGACTGTCTTTCTGCAAGATCATGATATCATTGTCGCCAATCTCAAATAATGACTGTGAATTCTTCTCAACAGAAGTGTATTTCCAATGCCCGCTCACCAATTCTGATTCCGGTCTGTAATCACAACCGGCAAATACTAAAAACAGTATTAGAAAACCAAGTTGACTATTTACGCTTGTCAATTTCATCTCTGATTTGAGCGGCTTTTAAATAATCTTCATTGCGCAAGGCTTCGTCCAATAACTCTTCCAACTCATCGACAGATTTGTCTTTGTATTTATTGACCAGGTTCTTTTCGCTACTCGCCGGCGGTTCGTTATTGTCTCTGCCTGGCTTTTCAATATCATCTGTATCGTCAAGTACAATACCCGCTTGCTCTAATATGTCTTCAGTAGTAAAAATAGGGCAGTTGTATCTGACTGCTATGGCAATTGCATCGCTGGTTCTGCAATCAATATTGATTTTCTCGTCGGTGTTCTCACATACCAGAGTGGCATAAAATACCCCCTCTTTTAGTAAATGAATAAAGACTTCTGAGATGGTAAAATTGAGTTTCTTGCCGAATAGAACAAACAAATCATGCGTCATTGGACGCTCGGTATTGATGCCCTCTAAGGGAATAGCAATAGCCTGTGCTTCGAACTGACCGACTATTATCGGTAATTTACGTTCTCCCGAAACTTCACTTAAAATTAAACTATAGGAACCTTTAATTTGTGAAGGTGCTATGCCATATATGTCTAATTCGACTTTCTTCAATCTCTAATTAGTTTTTAGCTGCTTTAGCTGCTTGAATCAGTTGAGGTATAACTTCAAATGCATCACCTACAATGCCGTAATCCGCTGCCTTAAAGAATGGCGCTTCCGGATCTTTATTGATGGCAACTATCACTTTACTACTGCTTACACCGGCAAGATGCTGAATCGCTCCAGAAATACCAATTGCAATGTATAAGTTCGGTTTAATTGTAATACCAGTTTGTCCAACGTGCTCACCATGTGGTCTCCAGCCCATATCGCTTACTGGCTTAGAGCAAGCAGTTGCTGCTCCCAATAAGTCAGCTAACTCTTCAACCATGCCCCAGTTTTCAGGACCTTTCATGCCTCTGCCTGCTGATACCACAACCTCTGCTTCTGTTAACGGAATTTTACCGGCAGCTTTAGAGGTAGAGGTTATAGTGGTTTTTCCTGATCCACTGCCACTGATCGTTTCAGTCGCAATGCTAACAGGCTGCTCTTTTAATTCTGTGCTGTTTGGCGTAATAGCAATTAGTTTATTTGCTCTGTCCAAAGTAACATAAGCAAAACCTTTACCTGAAAAAGCAGCTCTCTTTACTTTGAAACCTGTACTGGTGTCTGGTAATGCTATCACATTGGTGGCCATAGAGGCATTCATCAATACTGCAATACGCGGAGCAATGGATTTTGCTTCGTATGTATTGGCAACCACCACCTGGCTAATGCCATTGCTGCTCATTACTTTGGCAACTTCGTTACCGTATACCTGAGCGTCAAATGCCGAAATGCCATCAATACAAATAAGTTTTGTTACACCGTATTGGGCTAGTTTTTCTGCTTCACCAGCATTTGGTGTCCCTACACAAACGGCAGTTACCTGTCCATTGCTGATCTGTGATGCGTATGAGGCAGCTTCTAAAACTGCTTTCTTGAAAATACCTTCTGAGTTTTCTGCGTATATCCCGGTCATGTCTTATGCGATAATTTTTGCTTCGTTCTTTAAAATGTCAATTAACTGTCCTGCGTTTTGAGCGTCTATAATTTTTACAGCCTGTTTAGCCGCTGGCGTCTCAAAACTAATATAAGTACTTGCTGTTTCAGATGAAACTGGCTCTACTACATTCAATGGCTTGGTTCTGGCAGCCATAATACCTTTCATGTTTGGAATTCTAGGCTCACACAAATCTTTCTGTGCACTGGCAACTACTGGTAAACTGCTGCTGATGCTCTGTCTGCCGCCGTCAATATCTCTCTCAAACATGGCAACACCATCCTGAACATCTATCTTGGTGCAAACGTTTACTGAAGGCCAGTCAAGTAATGCGCCTAATAAACCACAAACCTGTCCGCCATTGTAATCAATGCTTTCTCTGCCTGTTAAAACCATGTCGTAACCATTAGCTTTTACAATTGCTGCAATCTGCTCTGCAACAAACTGAGCATCTTTTGGCTCTGCATTGATTCTGATAGCATCGTTAGCGCCAATTGCAAGGGCTTTTCTTATTACAGCATCTGCATCAACTAAACCAACTGTCGCAACAGTTACTGAACCTCCAGATTTCTCTGTGATCTCTAATGCTTTAGTTAATGACAACTCGTCGTACGGATTAATAATGAATTGTACTCCCTGAGTGTTGAATTTGGTATCGTTATCTGTAAAGGTAATTTTGGTAGTGGTATCTGGCACTACACTCATGCACACTAGAATTTTCATTTATGCTCTTAAATTATTTTGCAAAATTAAGTATAAAATGTGCTAAGAAAAAATGAGTTTTGCAAAGTAATTAACAATTTCAAAAAGAATGGATAGAGTCGCTCAAATTAAACAGTTGCTGGTATCATCACCGCAAGATGTATTTCTTAATTATGCCCTGGCAATGGAGCACATGTCTGCTGAGGATGACTCTCAGGCTATCATTCAACTCGAACTGGTTAAATCCATTCAGTCTGATTACCTGCCGCTCTACTATCAATTAGCTAAATGCTACGAATCTGCAGGGAATACCGATAAAGCCATTGAAACCTATGAACAGGGCATGTCTGTGGCCGATGCCGCAAAAGACCGGAAAACATTCAATGAACTCAGAAGCGCCCTCGAAGAACTAACCTTTTAAAATTATGGAACTGGAAAGCAAAAATCCCCACTTTAAACAAACTGTCATCAATAAAATGGCACTCAATCATTTTATGAATTTTATTGGTTTCGAAGCTACCAAAATCGAAGCTGGATATATCGAAGGTGAAATTCAACTTCAACAACACCACATGCAACAAAGTAATTTTGTGCATGGGGGTGTCACCTCCACAGTGGCCGATGTAGTGATGGGTTTCGCAGCCTTTACTCTAGTGCCGGAAGGGCAGGGCACCGTAACCTCTGATCTTAAAGTGGCCTACCTCCGTCCGGGTATCGGCAATAAATTAATCGCTAAAGGGCGTGTAATAAAAGCCGGAAATATACTGTTCTACTGTGAGGCTGATATCATCTGCGTACACCCTGAAAATGGTGAACAACTCATCGCTCGTGGCTATTCTACCATGTGCGCTGTGAAACACTAATTACCACTTGCTAACCAATGGCATCACTCTGCCTCTGCCAAAAGCTTTCTTGCTAACCCGCAAAATAGGAGGCGCCTGAAAACGTTTGTATTCGCTGTTATTGACTAGTCGTATAACTTTATTGACAACATCTCTGTCTATGCCTTGTTGAATGATTAACTCGGGATCAATTTGCTCTTCGATGTATAATTTTAATATGGTATCCAGAATGTCATACTCTGGCAAACTGTCGCTGTCTTTCTGATCTGGTCGCAATTCGGCACTGGGCGCTTTATGGATAATGGTATCTGGAATTCTGTTTTCGTCTCTGTTGATGTACTTTGCTAAAGCATAAACTTCGGTTTTAAAGACATCGCCCAATATGCTTAAACTGCCACACATATCACCGTATAAAGTTGAATAGCCAACAGACATCTCACTCTTATTGCTGGTGTTAACCAATATATAACCCAATTTATTGCTAATGGCCATCAGATATACTGCTCTGCTTCTGGCTTGAATATTCTCTTCTGCTAAACTAAATGGCAAACCTTTGAATAAGTCGCTTAAGCCGCCTTCAAAGGCCCTGAAAGCACTTTCAATCGGAATAATTGTGTAGGTATTTCCTAATTGCTCGGATAAAAATCTGGCATCACTAACGCTACCCTCCGAACTGTATTGAGATGGCATCAAAACAGCATGCACATTATCACTGCCAATGGCATCACTCATTAAGGCTTGCACCACTGCTGAATCAATGCCTCCAGATGATCCTAATACGGCTTTTTTAAAGCCCATCTTGCCAAAATAATCTCTTATACCAAACACCAATGCCTGGTGCAATTCTGCAATATGATCTAAATCACCAGCCTTAATTACCGGATGCTGTTCTGCCAAATCAAAATAGGAAATGTCTTCAGCAAAAGAAGCACTCTGATGCACAATTTCACCCTGTCCGTTTAACACAACCGAACTGCCATCAAAAATTAAATCTGTATGTGCCCCAACCTGATTGACATAAACCAAAGGTAAGTGATAAGTCTTACTTTGCTTTACCAAAACTTCCATACGTTCTTCCTTTTTACCATGGTTAAAAGGGGAGGCGGATAAGTTTATAATGAGCTGTGGCGAATGTACCGAAACCAGTTTCAATGGATTGTCCTGATAATCGAATCTGTCCATCTCGTGCCACAAATCTTCACAGATGGTAATAGCCGTTTTTACACCTTTTATCTCAACAGTTTTGAAGATATCGTTTACTTCAAAGTACCTTGATTCATTAAATACATCGTAAGTTGGCAATAGTGTTTTGTATATCACATCTACGATTTTCCCGTCCTCTAAAACACAGGCTGAATTGTATAATCGCCGACCAGTTTCTTCCGGATTTTCCATCGGACAACCGACTATGGCTGTAATACCATGACAAGCTTTGGCTATCGATTCTATGGCTGTCTTACAAGCATCAATGAAATGTGGGTAGTCCAGTAAGTCGTCGGGAGGATAACCGCATACCGCTAACTCGCTAAAGACAATCAAATCTGCTGACTGTTCTTTGGCGCCTTGTATCGCTGAAAGTATTTTATTAGAATTGCCCTGTATGTCGGCAATGGTGTAGTTGAGTTGAGCTAAAGCTATTTTCATGTAGTGCTGGAAGTCAGACTTCCTCTAAGATTAAAAGAATAAACCGATTTCCAAACCCACAACATTGTTGATGGCTTTGGTTCTGTTGTCATCCAGAAAATCTGTAAAACCGTTGTTAAATCGCAATCCCGAATAGAAACTGGTATTGCCGCTGAGATTGTATTCAATGCCTGCTCCTAATACCATGCCGCATCTAAATACATTGATGTTGTCGGTATAACCAACAAAATCATATCTGTCGCTCTCTCCGTCATTTGGAATGTATTTCTCGTCGGTTGGGAAATTCTTTAATGTGCCGCCTGCAGGTGATGCTAAGGTGCTGACAGTGCTGCCGATAATAAAGCCCGGTGCTAAACCAAACTGTCCCCAGTATCTCATGCCATTGCTTTCTTTGGTTCTGAATTTGAAGGTCAATGGAATCTCAACATATTTTAAATTGTATTTGTAACTGATCTTATCGTACAAACCAAAGCCTGGTAATGTCTGAACAGTGGTGTCTTTCATTTTAACTTTGTTAGACATAGAGGACACTAATATCTCACCGGCAAAATAATAATTGTCTGCAAGCTTCACATCTGTCATAACCCCAAATGAAAAACCTATGCCAGTTCCGTCCTGTAAAATATTATTCGTTTTTGGCTTAGCCCAGTTGAATCCAGGGATAATTTTAAAACCAACTCTGAAGTCCCTGTCATCCTGAGCAAATAGACTTTTGCCAAAAAATATAGTCAATGCTAATAAAAGTGAATACTTTGTCGTTAATTTCATATCAAATAATGTTTTATTTGCACAAAAATGAAGAAATTTTTCCAATTAACAGCTACAGCATTTGCAGTATTTTTACTTTTATTTTACACATCCTGCAGCTCAAACCGACTAGATGTAGACATCTCTGATATCAATGTTAAACTGGATGTCAGACACTTTGAAGATGACCTGTTCGAAAACAAACTAACAGACTACCAATCTTTCAATGCTAAGTACCCTAGTTTTCTCTCAGATTATACGCTGGGTATTCTTAGCTTTCCCTATAATTCTGCTCAGGAAGCTTTCCCTCAACTGATGTTGTATAAAACGGATGTTAACGTAAGAGGTGCATATAACGAAGTAAAAGCCAAATTCGGAAACTTCAAACCCTATGAAGAAGAACTAACCACTGCCTATAAGTATTTCAAATACCATTTTCCTCAGGAGAAAATTCCGAGTATCGTTACCTACTTCTCTCACTTTAGTTTGTATATGAATCCTGTGGGTCAGGATTACATTGGCATCGGTCTGGACATGCACATGGGCGAGAAGTTTAAGTACTACGACTATGCCCGAATCGAAAATTACTGGAGAAAAAACCTGATCCCTGAATCTATCGTCACCAATCATATGCTGGCTCACGCCAACGATCTTTTCCTTAAAACTCACCGCAATAAAAACTTTATCGATGAAATGATCTATCAGGGCAAACTCCTGTATTTCCTCGACGCAACAACGCCTAAAGTGCCTGATCATATCAAAATTGGAATGACCCAAAAAGAATTTGAATGGTGCAAAGCGGAAGAGAAAAATATCTGGGCCTTTATCGTCAAAGAAAAATACCTCTACGATACAGAGCGCAAAAATTATGAGCGATTAATAAAAGAGGGACCGAAAACGATTGCCTCTGGTGTGCCAGAAGATGCCCCTGCTATGATTGGTAAATTTGCCGGTTGGATGGCGGTTCGTCAATACATGAACGAAAATTCGGATGTTTCGCTTAGCGAACTGATGAATGATGGAAATGCTGAAAATATCCTTCAGGAAAGTGGCTATAAACCGTAAGTTTTAACCTATCGTCATATGCGTGGTGGCATATTTGAAATCTGCTGAAAGCGCCTTGGTGCTCAATGAGTAGGCGAGCGTCACAATACCAACGCGACCAACAAACATGGTAAATGTCAGTAATATTTTACTGGCATCAGTAAGGCCTGGAGTTATTCCTGTAGACAATCCTACAGTCGCAAACGCCGAAACGGCCTCATATGCCAATCGCAATGGTGCTATATTGGGTTCGTAAAACGTCAACAGGGTAGTGACAAGCAGGACATATAATCCCGAAAATATAACTACTGCAAATGCTTTATAGATTAGCTCAATCGCAATAGTACGGTTACTTAAAGACACTTCTTTCTTACCTCTGATAGTACCAATTACTGCAACCATCATAACGATAAAGGTACTGGTCTTGATACCACCACCTGTCGAAGCTGAAGATGCTCCAATAAACATCTGAAAGATGCTGATCAATAACAAAATATTGGGCAAATTCTCCAGATTAATACTGTTGAATCCGCTGGTTCTTAAGTTCACCGACTGGAAAAAAGTAATGGCTATCAGGGCTATCGGACTCTTATCAGCATATTTCTCGTCGGCATAAAAGAAGTAAAAGGCTGCCATACCTAAAACAATTAAACTTATTGAGGTATACACTGCCACTTTAGAACTCAGTTTCCATTCTTTCCATGGATGCATTAATCTGTCTCTTAATTGTGCAGGTGAAAAGATATCTCTGATAACTGGAAATCCTAAACCGCCAAAGAAAATCAATACACCGATGAAGATATGCATCATGTATAATTCTGTTGCCAATGGGGTCTCAAAATTGTACTCTAATGTACTAAAACCGGCATTACAAAAGGCAGAGATACTATGGAAGATGGAGGCATATATCTTTTCGCCTGTGCTTCCAAACTGATAATCTCCCCACAACATATATATGCCAATTGCTCCTAATGCCTCTATAATAAAGGTCATTACCAAAATACGCTTAATCAAAAAATAACTACCACTGAAATTCTCGGCATCTAACAATTCGTTCATGGCTATCTGATGCTTAATACCAATGCCCTTTTTCATAAATGAAGCAAAGAAGGAAGCAAAGGTTAAAATCCCGATACCGCCTAATTGAATCAATAATATAATTATAATCTGCCCCTTGATATTAAAAAAGGTGGCTGTGTTTACAACGACCAATCCGGTTACACAGCTGGCACTGGAACTTGTAAAGACGGCATCTACAAAGTTTAACCATTGTCCCGTGTAATTACATCCCGGTAGTGTAAGCAAAAAGCCACCACCTAAAATTAATAAAATAAATGATAAAATAAACAGGGTAGTGGGTTTCAGTTTTGAGGTGTATACCGAATTAATGGATTTTACTAACTCTACACCAACAAATAATAATAAGAAAAACTGAATGAAGAAGTGGTAAATGGATCGGTAATTTTCTACCCCTAACTTAATTAATAACTTCTCAAGAATTGGATGTCCAAACATGAAATAACTAATTCCATCGTATACAACCAATAGTATTAATATGCCCTCAAAGGCATTGTTCGTTAAATATTGAATCTTATCTTTCGATAAAAGATACTTGATGACAAAATTAAATATAAATACAAGATAGAAAAAACGGGAAATGAAATTCAGTAATTGGATGTTTTCCTGACTGTGATTAAATCCAAAGCGATAAATCATCATCGCAATTACCATCAATGATGATAGAATTGATAGCGCTCTGAGTCCACGCAGTATCAGGTCTTCATACTTAAACAGAAATAACGATATGCGTTTTCTAAATGTCAATTTAGTTCTGATTGAAGGTAGGCAGATTCTTTCTTAAGCTTCTCTATATTGATTGGAACCACTCCAGTCTCTTCACAAACGAGGCCGCCTGCTAAATTTGAGAGTTCTGCCAAAAGGGTCATGCTATAACCGCAAGCCAGGCATAATGACGCGACACTGATAACTGTATCACCTGCACCACTCACATCTGAAATGTTTCTGAAATGCGCTGGTATAAACTCAAAATTATCGTGATCCGTTATCATCACACCATCTTCACTCAATGTTACCATGGTATAGTCGTTGCCCAAAATCGTATGCAGTTCAATTACTGCCTCTACTAAATGGTCTTTTAACTTGAGATTCTTATCACTGTTAATACCTTCTTTAATCTCTTTTAAATTGGGTTTAAATAAAGTAACGCCTTTGTAACTTAAGAAGTTTTTCTTTTTTGGATCAACTGCTACCGGCTTACCTGCTTTCTTAGCAATGGCGATTAACTCTGGTATATTGGTCTCATTCAATATGCCTTTGTTGTAATCTTCTAAAATCACAACATCACATTTGTCAATATTCTTTTTAAAGGCCGCTATCAGATCTTTGTTTTCTTTGTCCGATAAATCATGCGTTACTTCGCTGTCAAGTCGCAATAACTGATGATGGTTGCCCAATACTCTGGTTTTAGTCGTGGTTTTTCTGCTCTTCGAACGAATGATGCCAGTTGTACTTAACTGATTTTGTTTCATTAAATCCAGATAGACATCACCTTCTTTATCCGTTCCAATTACCGAAAATAAAACAGGCTTAGCTCCTAATGCTATAATGTTCAGGGCTACATTGGCTGCTCCGCCTAAACGGTTCTCATGACGTTCAATATTGACAACAGGTACAGGCGCCTCAGGAGATAACCTGTCTGCCTTTCCTATAATGTAGGCATCAACCATGACATCTCCTACAATTAATACCTTCTTGTTTTTAAACGCCTCTATCATCTTATTGTAATTTACCTAATGCTTCCTTAATCCTGTTCATCGATTTGATCAGATTCTCTTCACTTGTAGCATACGAAAAACGCATACAGTTGTCGTTGCCAAATGCAGAACCTGCTACCGTAACAACATATACTTCGTTAAGCAAGTACATGCAAAGGTCTTGCGAGTTATTGATGGTCTGACCATTATAAGAGCGACCGAAATACGCGCTAATATCTGGGAATAAATAAAAGGCACCATCTGGTAAGCCTAATTTCATTTCAGGTATTTCTTTTAAAATATCGTAACATAAATTACGACGTTTCTCAAATGCATCGCGCATGGTTATCGTTGGTGTCATATCGCCTAGCAGTGCTGCTATCGCTGCTCGCTGCGCAATGGCATTGGTGCCACTGGTAAACTGACTCTGTAATTTTTCACAGGCATAGGCAATCTCTTTGGGTGCACCAATGTAACCAATTCTCCAACCTGTCATTGAAAAGGCTTTCGATACACCATTAACAGTGATGGTTCTGTTGATTAATGTACCAAAGCTGGCAATACTGGTATGCTTGCCCACAAAGTTGATGTGCTCGTAGATCTCATCACTAACAATGTAAACATGCGGATGACGCTCGAATACCTCAGCAAGGGCTTTTAACTCATCATAACTGTATACCATACCACTTGGATTATTAGGACTGCTGAACATGAACATTTTGGTGTTCGGTGTAATAGCAGCTTCTAATTGCGCTGGTGTTATTTTGTAATCAGCATCAACATGCGTTTCTATATAAACGGTTTTGCCTTCAGCCAGATGGACCATGTCGGCATAGCTTACCCAAAATGGTGTAGGTATTACAACCTCGTCACCCGGATTTACCAATGCCAGTACAGTATTCATAAGTGAGTTCTTCGCTCCGGTACTCACTACGATCTGATCGGTATTGTAATGCAAACCATTGTCGCGCTCAAACTTAACTTTAATGGCATCCTTTAATTCGGGAATACCTGCAACTGGTGTGTAGAAAGTAAAGTTATTATTGATGGCATCTATGGCTGCCTGCTTAATATGGTCGGGTGTGAAAAAATCAGGTTCCCCGAAACTTAAACTGATTACGTCTTTGCCTTCAGCTTTAAGCGCACGACCTAGCTTGGACATGGCTATAGTTTCTGACTCTGAGATGCGATTAAGCCTGTCGGCAATCATCGATTTGTCTTCTTTTGTTGTCAAAATTCGGAAAATAAAGTGCAAACCTACTTTAAAATAAGTAAAACTGAAAGTAATTCTTGTTCAAACTCTTCGAACAAGTGATTGAAATAGTATACAGTTTTATACACTTCGGGTGTACTTCCAGCGTCTGTAAAATGAATTACCGACACCAAATAATACAACGACCAAGACCGGTAATACCGTGTTTAACAACTGCCAGTAGGTGCGCTCCTTAATCATTTCGCCTTCCTGTTGCGGACTGTTGATGCGGGCCTTGTCTAATAATCTGAGGTTGATTTCCTTTGTTCTGATGTCTATCAAGCCGCTCTCGTCAAACAAATAATCAA
>JAIXYV010000024.1 GCA_027490055.1 Bacteroidota bacterium
AAGTGCGACAAAAAAATCACTGCGACGTCTTGCGCCACCAACTTCTCTTCCTAAATTGCCCCTAATAAGGCCCTAGGAGGCGGTTTTGATTCTGGACGAACCTTTTCGAATCCCGCCATTCCGACGAGGGGGGCTATGATGCCGGCTAAGCAAATACAGTAGCAAGTAAAAAGTTAAAAGCGCCTACCCTGAAGATTCAGAATGGAGGCTACTGTTAACAAAGGTTTAAATTTCCCCAACAGGCAAACTATTCAGCTCAGCTTTTATGCTTTCCCAGTTTGGGAGGTAGGTATCCATATAATACCGAAACTGCTCATTATGGTTACGGACCAATAAGTGGATAAGCTCATGGGCCAAAACGTATTCAATACAATACTCTGGCTTTTTAATGAGCTCAAGGTTGAGTAAAATAGTGCCAGTTGTTGCATTACACGAACCCCACTGCGTTTTCATTTGCTTTATGGTATATTTATTGGCTTTTTGACCAAGAATCTCTTCCCATTTTGGGATTAGGATAGCCAAGACTTTTTTAAGCTCGGCACGGTACCATTCTTTAAAATGATATTCCTTCTGAACAATACTACTGTTGGGCCTTACGTAAAAATCAAGATACGTTTTGCCTTTTACTAAAACAGTGGTAGCAGGTTGCACTGCTGAAGTATCGAAAACCCTAAGCAAATATCTGGTACCAAGAAAATAATGACTTTCACGGTCAACGAATTGTCTTGGAGATTGACGATTTTGGTTTTCAAACTTGCGTTGCTGCCGACGGATCCAGCCTAATTTGGAGATAACATATAACTCGAGCGTTTCATCCTTAACATTAAAAGGCGCAGCAAGGCGTACCCTACCGTCTGGGGGGTATACAGCCAAGTGGATGTTTTTAATATCCTTTCTGACAAGTTCAAATTCAAGGTTGCCTATCTGCATTATCTATATTCATTTTGATGTTTTACAAGCTCCATAACAATGTCTATTTCTTCCTCGCTGGAATCGGATAGAATTTTACAAATTTCCATGCGGATCATTCGTTCCTTCATTGGTTTGCCAATCCAGTCGTCTTGTTTTACCTCCATAATCCTAGCATCAAGTGCCAAAGCTAGCTTTGCGTCCTGGTGCAAAATGTCGTACAAAGCCTGTTTGGACTTGGTATTAACCCCACTAGGATAGTTAGTCCGCTGGCTTTCAGGATTTACTTTATGGACCAGGCTTTCCATCTCCTTCAAGAAGATCTCATAATCTATGGCATTTTCCCTGCGCTTGTTAACCAAGTCTAAAAGCAACTCACTCATCTCTGAGTAGTAAATAGGGTTCATAGGAAGTTCCTCATTGATAACCTTTCTGACATTGGCTTCTAGTGTTTCGGCCATGGCTACAGGACTTTTAGCAATTGAATTGGGCAGACTGTTTTTTGCAAAATCAATACCACCTTCAGCAATTAGTTGCAATAGGGTGACCTCATTTAAATTGGATATTGTGCGACTTGAATCTGAACTGAGGTACATATCAAGCATTTGCCGCATTTCCGGCTCATACTGCTTGAGATCTATGTAATCACCACTAGCAGCTTTTACACCATCACGTAATTCGGAATATTCTTCAGTTTGCCTTTTGATAGACGCTGCTTCTTTTGGAGTATAGCCAGCAGCCTCCATTTCACTAGCAATGTTAGCATATGACCGGATTAATGACACAACTGATTTGTAAAAAACTAGCCGTTTTTCCTGATTATCATTTAGGGAATCGGGGTTGGTAGAATCACCCAAAAAGTATTCTAAATATTGCTCTATTTGTTTTGGTCTAGGGATTGGATCGGTTAAGGTGGAAAGGGTTTCTAAAGCGTCATCTAGCCTTTCTTTGGCTTTAGCAAGCCTATCGGTCAATAGGCCCTTAACATCTTCACTGTCAAAGCCATCCAATGCATCAGAAGTGTAATCACTAATTGCTTTACCCAGTTTTTTTAACAGATTTTTATAGTCAACTATGTACCCAAATTCTTTATCTTCCTTGTCGGTACGGTTAACACGGCAAATTGCTTGGAACAAGTTATGATCACGCATTTCCTTATCAATGTATAAATAAGTACATGCAGGAGCATCAAAGCCAGTAAGGAGCTTATCAACCACAATCAATAACTTCATATTAGCAGGCTCCTCAATGAACTTCTTTTTGGTTTCCTGCTCAAACTTTTCAGGTTGCCTACCCGCCAACATTTCTGTGTAAATCTCGTATTGCACCATGTTTGCTGTATCACCTGTACCAGTAGTTTCCAACTTGACGCTAGCCAAGTTTGGTGCGTAGCTGGTGATAACAGCACATTCCTTGAAGCCCATAGTCTGAAATATTTTGTAATAGCGACAAGCTTCGTAGATGCTGTTACTAACCAAAATGGCATTACCTCTACCTTCCATAAGGCGGGGCTTGGTTCCGAAATCAGTTATAATATCAATGGCAATATTCTGGAGCCTTTCCCTGGTACTAAGTAGTTTTTCCATCGTACCCCACATCTGCTTCAACTCAGCCTTTGGCAGCTCGTTCATTCCACGGGTTTTAATGTTAAACCAAGTATCAACAGCTTCCTGATTAGCAACGTGTTGATCAACATCACGAGCCTCGTAAAGCAAGTTTAGGACAACACCATCTTCAACTGCTTCATCAAACTTGTAGGTATGTATGAAAGTACCGAACTTTTCTAGAGTGGTCTGTTTGTCGGTTTTTAGGAGTGGCGTTCCCGTAAACCCAATAATTAAGGCATCAGGAAGTAAGGACTTCATTGCGTCATGCATACTACCGCCTTGACTACGGTGGCATTCATCAATAAAGATTACAATATCGCCTTTAGGACTGAAGTTTTTAGGTTTAGCAAGTGCCGCCATAATATCCTCATCTTTATCGGAACGGCCAATTTTGTGAATAAGCGAACAAATTAATCTATTATTACTATTGTTTAATTCAAGCATCAAATCTGGTCCAGAGGAAGTGCGATGAATTTTTTCATCTACACCCTTAAATACTGATTCAATTTGCTCATCCAGTTCGGTACGATCCGTAAGGATCAATACCCGAGCTTTTGAGTCATTTTCCAGAATCCATTTGGCAAGCCAAACCATAGTAAGGCTTTTGCCAGAACCTTGGGTATGCCAGACTATACCCCCTTCTTTCCTTTTATAATATTCCTGCGCCTTTTTTACCCCAAAATATTGATTGGTACGGCACAACTTTTTTGTGCCCTTATCAAATAGGACAAAGTTGTTGATAATATCTAGCAGACGAGATTTTTCGCAAAATTGTAGCAGGTGGGCATCAAGAATATTTTGGCCATCATAGTAATTATGGCCGTCTTCCTTCCATTTCAAAAAGTACTTTTCAGGAGTATTGGTTGTGCCGTAATACAACCCTTGGCTGTCGTTACCTGCCAATACCAGTTGCATGGTACTGAAAAATGGCTTAATAAAGAGATGCCGCTGGTTATCCAGGTTTTGGCGGATACCTTCTGATACAGTTACACTACTACGCTTTAGTTCCAGCACACCTAATGCTATGCCGTTGATGTAAATCACCAAATCGGGTCGTTTGTCTGCACCCTTACCGTTTACGGTTACCTCTTCAGCAATGCTAAAGTCATTGGCTTCTGGGTTATCCCAGTTGATTAGGTATACCGTTTGAGGTAGAATATTTGGACTGTCTTGTATTTTGATGCCGTAGCGCAGACATACGTAAACCGCTTTATTTTTACCATATAGCTCGTCAGTATGGTTCATACTTGCGGATTTGGTAAATGAGGCAATGGCTTTTACGATAACCGATTCGGTATAAAGCCCAGTCCTAGCCAGCCATTTACGAAGGTCTCCATCAAGGATATTGGTATTGATGGTATCCTTTAGGTTACCAAGGTAGGTATAATGCAGTTGGTCCTTAAAAAGGCTGATAACTCGGTCTTGGGTTTGGCGCTCGTTACGGATGGGCATAAAGTTTCAGGTTTATACAAGCCTAATTTTGCCGGTAAGTAATACCTGCATCTGTGCTTGTTTAAAGTTTTTAAGCTTGGTTAGTTTTTGGGACAAGGCGACAATTTCGTCGTCAATAGTGGTGAGGCAGTTAGCAATCTGAGCCTGTATATCAATCTCAGTCGGCAACCATAGCCCAATATTTACCAGAGCCCCTTTATTAAGTTTAGCACGTGTGCCACCAGTAATAAAATCCAGAATATTTTTATGCACAAGTGAATAAAAAATAAAGTCTTGAAATACACCGGTCTTAGCTTTTAGAATATGGGCATGATTATTTACCCAACTCTTTCCATTCATCTTGAATGCTATTGGCCTGTGTGAATATTCATCAAAGTAGCCACCATCCTCAGCAATTAAAATTATATCATCATCTATGACATAATCATTGACATAGCCAACAATACCATTTGCACCACAGTATGGTATATCTCCTTTCATTTTACTCCTTTGGTGCTCATTTAAAGGAACTCTAAGATGATCCAAAATATCTACAAGATCACCTAAACATCTCTCTACCCAACCCTCTTTAGGTGTTAGCAGTGCCTGCATAGTTGCCCTTTTAACAGCTTTCTTTTTTTCTATCAGGGTGGTTAAGGTACTGATTAGTGCATCGGTATCGCTTAGGGCTGTGGCAATTGCCTGCTGTTCGGCTAGGTTGGGAGGATAAATAAAAGGTAACTTTCTAGCAGTTTTCGCAGTGTAACTCTGTTGCTTTGTGCCTTGGCAATACATAAATGCCAATTGTTTACCAAACTTGCTGTAGTAAAAAAACATATAATCAGTCGTTAATTTGCCTTCAATTGGATATAAGGCCATACATGACTGATTTGTTGTAGCTTCAATTGCCGTTATTGCACAGCTACCCCTTGTCCCTTCTGCCTCCAAACCAGTAATAGCGATAAGAAATGTACCTATTGGCAGTAATTTTAAATGAGTATTTATCTGGGCTTCTTTGGTTATTTTTTCAATGGTATCGTCAATAAAATTGTAGTTTAATTCACCACTAGTAACCCATGGAATGGAACCGCCGTAATAATGTGCAACAGCCCTTGATGGTGTTTGCCCACTTGAGAAACCAATCATGGCATCACCAAATTCACAACAAATCCAATCATCAGGAATAACGCCTAATTCGGTATGCTTATACCCTGCAATTAGTTCCATACAAATCCCATTTTAAAAAGGTGAGAATTTACTTTTTCTTCCAAGGTAGCCAATTCTGTCTTAAGTTGGGGTAACGGCGTTTCGTAGCGGCTCACCAGTTCCTTTAAGCGGCTAGTAAGGCTTTGGCTAATCTTCTCCATTTCTTCGTTTACCTTTTGCTCAATGGTAGCTAGCCACTTATGTTCAACAACAAGGCTCTTAATTTGCTCAACAGTTAGCTCGCTGTATTTGGCTAAGGCTTGTAAGTCCAGTGTGCATTCCAATCTTTTGACAGTTTTTGTTAGCTCATCATACTTCTCGGATAGCGCAACATAGTTGGCAAAGAGCTCCCTTTCCTCGGGGCTATTTTCACTTCTTTTAAGCTTGGCTTTTACAGCTTTGAGGTTGACAGTGTCCCAGCCATCAAAGTAACCTCCTTCGGTGTCGTGCTCTTCTTCCAGGGCAGTTATTTCGGCACTTAGGTTTTCTGCCTCAGCGTTGTGCTGTGCTATGGTATGTAACTCCGTTGCAAAATAAATTGCTTTAACTAGGTCTGGTGGTACTAGGTCACAAGTCCAGCCACGGTCTTTGCTGTTAATAATAATACGGTACGGTTCCGCTTTCCAGCCTTCGGCGGCGATCAAATAGCAATCGTCGGCCATCGTCTCCTGCCAATAGTCTAGTAGGTGCTGGTAAATGTCATACCTATCGACAAGGGGCTTGTTACTATAAGCGATTAGAAGCTCCTCGGCTACAGTTCTTATTAGCTGCTTAGGTTTTAGTGTAGCTGGATTTATGTTTTTCAACTGCTCCTTGGTATGTTGAGCCCAGATGTTAAAAACAGCTGCCATACCAGTTGTGAAGGCGATAAATTCAGGATGGTTAAATATGGTCTCTCTCAACTGTTCTTTGGGAACAGTCGGAAAATAGTAGCCTGGACGACCTACGCTGAAGAGTGCAGTTTTCAGGCTAGGGTAGGCCTTCCAGTATTCTACCAATGCATCAATGTCTAGTATCGGTATGCCACCAAGCAAATGAGCTTCAATGTCGTGAAGGTCTTCCGGCTCACGGCTGTCAATGTAGCGGGGTATATTCAGATTGTACTCGTTCCGGGCGTCGGCTATTTCAGCAATAGGCACCATACGGCTGTATCGTGGTTGCTCCAGTTGCTTCGTAAATACATCTGTTATCCTATGTATATCCTGCTCGCGCAGGCGGTTTTTGGGGCCATCCTTCATGTAGCCTTTACTGGCATCTATCATGAAAATTGCATCACGCTCAGCTGCTCCTTCCTTGTCTAGGACAATGATACAAGCGGGAATACCGGTACCGAAAAAAAGGTTTGCAGGCAAACCTATAATGCCCTTAATAAGCCCCTTGTTAATGAGGCTCTTCCTAATGTCCGCTTCGGCATTACCACGAAACAAGACACCATGAGGAAGGATAATGGCACCTTTGCCTGTGCGGTTAAGGCTCTTTACTACGTGCAACAGCCAGGCATAATCTCCGTTTTTATCAGGTGGTATGCCAAAACCGTCAAAACGTTGGTAAACATCCTCTTCGGGTTTAAAGCCTTTCTTCCATTCTTTTAGCGAGAAAGGAGGATTGGCCACTACAAAGTCAAAAGTCTTCAAGTACCCATGTTTATCCTGAAACTGTGGGTCGGATAGCGTACTATACCCTTTAAATATCTCAGCAGTTGCATTGTCATGCAAAATCATATTCATTTTGGCAAGACCTGCGGTAGCCCGTTCAAGCTCCTGCCCATATACTGAAAGCTTCAACTCAGTTTCATAAGCAGCCTTCAGCAGCAAGGAACCTGAGCCACATGCAGGATCATAGATGGTTTGTGAGGCACTGGTAGCTTGCGATACGCCAATAATCCTCGCAATGATCCTACTAACTTCAGCCGGGGTATAAAACTCACCTTTACTTTTTCCACTCTCGGTGGCAAAGTTCTGCATTAGGTACTCAAAGGCATCACCAAGTATGTCGTCGCCATTACCCTGGTTTTTACCAAAATCGAGTCCATCCCTTTCAAAAATAGCAACCAGTTTGGTAAGGGTATCTACCATGTTCTTACCTTCGCCCAATTTGGAAGCGTCATTAAAGCTAACAACGTCAATAACACCGTTTAGATCATTCTCTTTGGCAAGTCGACCAATGGCTTTATCGATCTCTTCGCCTATGTTCTTACTGCCCTTTAGTGATAAGATATAGTCAAAACTAGCATCTTCAGGTACACTAATTAAGCTTTGCTTATCAGCAGCAGCCTTATCAGAAACGTATTTAATGAAAAGTATTACCAGTACATAGTCCTTATACTCATGTGCCGCCATACCCCCTCGGAGTACATTGGCACCCGCCCAAAGGCTACTGTACAGGTCGGACTTCTTAATTGCCATGGTTACACTCGGTTAGAACTGGTACCCAATACGGGTCTTAGCAAAGATATGGTCTCGCCTGATGGTTTACAAGTTTGCCGAAGTGCATATTCGGTAAAGCAGGTTAATAAGTGGGTTTCCCATCTTAGCAAACTCCCACCCCAAAAGCACACAAAAAAAGGTCACTATTACTAGTGACCTTAATTGTTGGGTTGGCGGCGACCTACTCTCCCAGGGACAATTGCGACCAAGCAATTGCAGGACCTGAGGCGTTGCAAGGCTTAACTTCCCCACACACAAG
>JAIXYV010000086.1 GCA_027490055.1 Bacteroidota bacterium
GTTGAATTGGGCAGTGAGGAAATTGCTGTAACCCATCTTAGGTTCAGTGGCGCCAACAACTATTCTGTTGAATCGCGCGTGCTTAATGGCGCCTGCGCACATCACACATGGTTCGATCGTGATGTACAAAGTACATTCGTCGAGGTACTTGCCTCCGATAGCTCCTGCTGCTGCAGTAATGGCCAGCATCTCGGCATGAGCGGTTACATCTTTTAACTTCTCAGTCTGGTTATGCCCCTTACCAATGATGCGGTTATTGCAAACTACCACAGCACCAATAGGAACTTCATCAGCATCGAATGCCATGCGCGCCTGCTCGAGGGCCTTTTGCATAAATACAACATCTATGTCCAGCTCTTCCATGCTGCAAGATTACTAAAATAAATTGGATTGTATCCGTTTAAATGGATAAAAAGGTGTTGAACCAGCCTTTCTTAATGGCAATTTTTACCGCATCCACTTTGCTGCAAACATGCAGTTTGTCGTAGATGTTGGCGATGTGTTTTCTAACGGTATGCGGACTGATAAAGAGTTTATCTGCCACTTGCTTATAGTCGCATCCATCTACCATCAGTTTTAGAATATCCATTTCTCTTGAAGTCAATTCGTAATTGTCGGCTTCTGCAGTTTTTTCTGCAGGTATGCTGGCATTCATTAATAGGTTCATGGCTTTTCTGGCTATGCGAGGCGACATAGGCGCGCCTCCAAATTCGAGCACTTCTTTTATGGCTTCTGATATGGCTAGTCCGGTTTCGTCTTTTAATAAGTAACCACTGGCGCCCGCTTTTATCGCCTCAAAGATTTTTTCATCGTCGTCAAAAATAGTAACCATCAGAAATTTTACGTCCGGGTATAATTGAGAAGATCGTTTAACCGTTTCAATACCATCCATCACTGGCATATCGATATCCATTAGAACTATCTGTGGGCGGGCAGAGGGCTGACTCGTTTTCATTTTATCCAGAAAATCGTCGCCATTGACTGCCATGAACACCAGCTCATAAGCATGCACCGCACTAAGGCGCTCGCTCAGCGAAACTCTGTTCGGCTGTTTATCGTCGACGATGGCAATTCGGATAAAATCTAACATCACAACAAAGTAAGGCCTAAACTAAAAGATACACAATGATACATATGTAGTATTTTGATAAAACAGAATTAATTTTTATTCAATGTAAAAATAATCTGTGTGCCTTCGCCTTTAACACTGTCAATAACAAAATGAGCACCCATTTCTTTCGCGCGACTGCGCATGCTGTTTAATCCGTAATGCCCTTTAAGCGCAGCCTCTTCCTGATCGAAGCCTATGCCATTGTCTTGTATGCTGACCGTAAATATATCTTTCCCTGAATTAGAAAACTGCACTCTGATAATGGAGGCTTTAGAGTGATGTATAGCATTGCTGAAGGCTTCCTGACAAATTCTAAAAAGGTTGAGCGCTTGAACAGGTTGCAAGATTAAGTGGTCTTGAAACTGCTCTTCGAACGTACAGGTAATGTCCTGATTGAAATTTAGGATTTTTGAGGTGTATTGTTTGAACTTGTCTGCAAAATCAGTAACACTAATGCTTTCGTTGTTTAAAGCCCAAACTGTTTCTCTCAGAGTGATGATGGCCTGCTTACTCATTTCAGACAATGAGTTTAAACGTGTGTCTTCCGGATGTTGCTGAATCATCACTTCAAGATTGCTCACGATGTAAGATAATTGTGCACCAACATTATCATGTAATTCATGCGAAATTCGTATGCGTTGTTCCTGTTGTTCTTCTCTGCTTTTATTACTGTCTATTAACCTTTGTAGCAAAAGACGACGACGGAGGTACAAGACCAGGAGTATAATGATCAGAGAAGATAGCACGATGACAACAATATTGAAAGTCTTGCGACTCTCGATTTCATTTTCTGTATTCCTTAGTTCGAGTTGCTGAACACGGTTTAAGGTTTGCAACTGACGGTTTTCTTGTTCTTTGCGTTCAAGTCCGTAACGAATTTCAGACTTGGCCAATAGCTCAGAAGTTTCTTTTTTAAAGATAGAATCCTTCAGCCATTTGGCATCCATAAAATATTTAGAGGCCGATTTGTAATCTTTTTGACGGACTTTAATTCGACCGCACAGAAACAATAGGTCGGCTTTTACTTTTGGCGATTTGATATATGGTGCCAAAGCCAGTGCCTCGGCGGCATAGTTTTCACTTTGTTTAAAATCGCCCATGACACTGTAGACTGTAGCCAGATTGGCATAGGTGTCTGCTAATCCTCCTTTGCCATTGTATTTCAGGGCATACTGAATCGATATGAGGTAGTTTTTTTCGGCGTTTTTGTTGTCGTTTTTTCGGGTGTAGTCGATTCCAATATTATTATAGCATTTGGCCAAATTATAGTAATCACTATCTTTTTCAAAAATTGGTATGGCTTTTTGTTCGTATAGTATCGCTGAATCCCACTCGTGTTTTTCGGATAATACCATCGCAATATTGCTGATCACATAAGCCATTTGGCTGGTATTGCCAGCAGTGGCATATTCTTTCTGAGCAAGTTTAAAATTATCCATGGCTCTCTGATAATTATCAAGCTCGGTATACATCAAACCAATATTATTATAACAATTGCCAAGATACTCGTGCTCGCGTGCCTCCTCCAGCGGCTTAATGGCTGCTCTCAGATTGCTGATGGCATTGCCATAGTCGTTCATGTTGAGGTAGACCAGACCGATGTTGGATAAGGCGGCACCCTGACCTTTTTTATTGCCTATTTTTTTATTGATACCATAAGCTATGCGGTAGTGATGAATAGCAGAATCATATTGACCTTCGACATCGTAGGCAATGCCGAGGCGACTGTTTGCTGATGCTTCACCTTTTTTAAAGCCGATAGTTCTTGCCAGATTGATTGATCTGAAACAAAGTGCTTTTGCTTTAGCGGTGTTGGTGTAGACAAGGTCCATGACTTGTTTGTTCAAATCAAGAACTGTGCTGCTGTCCTTCAATGTTTGCGCGCCCGCCGAAAAACTGATGGCAGATAGAAAAATAAAAATGTAGTGTCTCAATCCCTTAGTGTTTAAAATTCTTGGTAAAAATATATAATCGTTATCATTTTTTTGTTAATATAAATTGTTGTTAACTTATATCGCATAAAAATAGATAAAACTCTATAAACAAACATAATAAATAAATGAATATAATAGTTTTGATTCATTTGTTAATTTAACGAGACCTATTTTGTGTTAAAAAAACAAGAAAAAAAGTATAATACTTCATATGGGGTATTTTTTTAATTGAAAAGCAAGTATAAGTTTGTGCCAACCAATCATTTAAAAAAACATGAAAAATTTAAAACTCAGCACTCTGGTGATGGTACTTGTCGTGGTACTTTCATCATGTAACCAATTCATCCAATTGGTAGAAACCGAATCTGTAGGTAAAGACGCCGTAACAAAAGAAGGTGTTTGTCAGAACGACGACATTCGCATCGACTACGACATGTGGTCAGAAGATGGTATCACGTATTTCTCTCTTTACAACAAAACCGACAAGCCGATGTACATCGACTGGAAGCGTTCTGTATTCATTTACAACGACTGGAAAAATGACTACTGGGTAGAGAAAAGCACAACAGAATCTTATGTTGTTCCATCAGGTACCGGTAGCAACATCACTTACGAAAGAAAAACCTCTACTGTAGTAGCAGAGCGTTACACATTCGTTCCGCCTCACACTTATGTGTCAGTGCCTATGACTTATGTAATCATGAGTGGATTTACTACTTCAACCAGCACCAGCAACAGCGGTAAAACTACTATCACAGTTGCTCAAGGTTTGAAATACGAAGACAAAACTTTAAAGAAAACCAGCATTCCAGCTTCAAGCGGAAAAGGTACTGTTAAAGCTTATGTAAAAGAATACTCTAAAGAAACTTCACCTGCTCGTTTCAGAAACTTCTTAACTTACTCTTTTGATGAGAAATTCGTTACTGAGAAATTCATCCAAAACGAATTCTACGTGAATAGAAAAACTGAAATGACTAAGAAGAATTTCGACGGTCCATACAAAAAAGCTAACCTGGCTGTTAAAGTTGGATCTGTAAAAACTAAAAACAAAGTGAGAATCTACCAGTCGCCATATAGAGCTGGCACCAGCTGGTACAATACCATCATTAAGTAAGCTGCTTTTTACTAATGAAAACACAAGACCCGCCTTCGAGCGGGTCTTTTTTTTGCCAAATTTTCCCGACTTTTATCTGTATTTTCGCCTGTCCATGCAAAACGAAATCAAGAAAGCCTATGTCCAGTTGCACCTGGCAGTTTTTATATTTGGATTTACCGCCATACTAGGGAAACTGATAGAGGCCGATCATTTCACTTTGGTATGGCACCGTATGTGGCTGGCTGCTCTGGGTTTCTTGTTCGTGCCCGGATTTATTAGCTCACTTAAAAAAGTTTCTTTTAAACAACTCGCCATACTTGCCGGTATTGGTATGCTGGTAGCACTGCACTGGTTGTCATTTTATGGCTCTATAAAAATCGGTGACAGTGCTTCACTTACGCTGGGTTGCTTCGGTTTAACCAGTGCCTTCACTTCTGTATTAGAACCCTTGATTTATCGCAAGCGCTTTGTTGTGCTCGATGTCTTACTCGGTTTAATGGCACTGGCGGGCATCGCTATCATCGCCTGGTTTGCGCCAGAACAAAATGATGTCAACGGCAATTATACGCTTGCCATTATTGTAGGTGTAGTGTCAACCTTTCTTGCGGCACTTTTTTCTACTATTAATTCTACCCTTACTAATACCATCGATACCAAAGTGATGTCTTTTACTGAACTGGGTGGAGGTTTTTTGTTCCTTTGTCTTATTCTTTTCTCTGATTTCGGAATAGATGGCGTGCTGGATTCAAAGACCTTTCAGTATCTGCCGCTGTCTAATCCTGAGAAATTTATGGGGCAATATTCTGATATTGTATGGATTCTTATTCTGGCCATTGTCTGCACCAATATAGCCTTTGTGCTAAATCTCAATGCGATGAAAAAGCTGTCTGCCTTTACCGCTAATCTGGCTATAAACCTCGAACCGGTTTACGGTATTATTCTGGCAGCTTTGTTTTTTAACGAACACGAATTTCTTAATTGGCAGTTTTATACCGGAGCATCCATCATACTTTTAAGCGTCATCATTCATTCATATTTAAAATACCGTGGTAAACATTAACGACATTATACAACAGCGAAGAAGCATCTATCCGAAAGAATTTACCGGACAGATATTAGACAATCAGATTGTCGATGTGCTTCTTGAAAACGCCAATTTTGCACCTAATCATCTAAGCAATTACCCTTGGCGTTTTGTTATTATCAGTGGTGATAAAATAACCGATTTTATTGATCAGGCATCCGAGATCTATCAGAAAGAAACGCCTGCCGAAAAGTTTAAACCAGAGAAGCTCGATAAGCTACAGATCAATAAAGAACGCATCTCTCACATTATCGCCATTGCGATA
>JAIXYV010000071.1 GCA_027490055.1 Bacteroidota bacterium
TCCCTACAGCCATTAAGAATATCCAGGTTGATAAATCTAAAATATTTGCCATTGATCTTAAAGCGACAGACGCCAGCTCTAGCGTTAATCAGTTGAATGCAACAGACTGGGAAATTGATGTAATCAACCCAGTCAGTCATACTCAGAAAATATACAGTTTAATTGTAGACAAGAATCACTGCAGTTATATTGATACCTTTAATATCCAGATTGAAGAGCCGGATCCTATTTCAGTGAAAGTGCCACAGGCGATTTGTATTAACTCAGAGCCTTTGTCATTGCCATTGGGTAAGAACGGCAGCTGGCAGTGTACAAGTCGACCAGAGCTTTTAAAGAACAATGTCGTAAGTCTGGATCCATCAGATCGTACAGCTGTTGAATTACTTTACACAGAAAACATACAATGCAGAAACACGCAGTTGTTTACTATTCAAATAAAAGATACCAGCGCATTAAGCTTTGGACATGATACCAAGCTTAAAATTTGCGAGAGTGCTACGCCATTCGAATTGAAAGGCTTTCCTATTAATGGAACATGGAGAGGAAGCTATTTGAATGGCAATCAGTTTTTAAGTGATAAGGCTGCAGGGAAAACGGTTAAATTGGTGTATTCATATTCTAATTTGAGCGATTGTATTTCTGAGGCTGCGGTTGACATACAAGTTGAAAAGCTACCTGAACTTGCAATCAAAAGTTCTGGAACAAAAGTTTGTGTTGGAGATGTCCTGGATTTGACGGCCTTGAGTAATGTGTCTTCGCCAGGATACTGGTATACAGACGGAGAGGGCAGCTTCGACCAGGCAGGAAGTCGCACCACACACTACACACCAAAACAATCAGATGTGTCCAAACCATTCCTGAATTTTGTCTATACACTTCAAACCAATACAATTTGTGGTAATATCAGTTCAGAAGTCATGGTAGTGGTTCGCGATGGTCAGGTAGGAGAGATTGTAAAGGATTATCCAACGACGGTATGTGAGCCTGCAAAACTGACCTTTAAATCGACATTCTCGAGATTAGAGAAACAATATTGGTTGATTAATGACAGTGTTGCAGATGAATTTGATTATAACTTCGATTTTAACACCACTTTAAAGGCTGGCGAGTATGTTATTAAAACTCTGGTAAATGACAGCACCTGCGAAGCTATGGCCATTTCTGAAGTGATAACGGTGTTGCCTCAGCCAGATATTAAACTGCATAGCAATCCAAGCTTTAAGTTGTCTAGAGAGTATCCACGATTATATCTTAAAGATTTGTCGTATTGCAAATATGGACACAGCACCAGCTGGTACATCAATAACGATTATATCGGAGATACCCGCGAGTTGAATTACAAGGTAGAAGAAAAACGCGATACCTTCTGGATCAAACTTGTCGCTATCAGCGGTAAGGGTGAATGTAAAGATTCAATCAACCAGATGTTTGTGTTCATTCCTATTAATCAGTTATATATTCCTAATGCTTTCTCACCTGATGCTAAAGGGCCGAATGAAAATAATGTCTTTAAAGTAATCGGACCGCCAATGCGCACCTTCTCCATAGAAATTTTCAATAGGTATGGAGAGAAAGTCTATATCTCTAATGATATAAATGCTGCCTGGGATGGGTATTACAAGAACCAGATTTGCATGCAGGGCGACTACTTCTATAAGATCGAGACCACTGATTTAGAAGGGGTGAGCAGAGATTATTCAGGAACAGTGACTGTTATCAGGTAATCTTCTCAGCACTAAGTAAATCAGGCTTTTCAGCCATTCAAATTTTTTTCCACTTTGCTTTGTAGGTTATTATTTAATTAATACCTTCGCAACAACAAAAATAAAAATTTCATTTTCTAATTTCTTTTGAAAAATGCCTGACAACAAAGCACAAAATTGTATCATCAACCTAGAAGGAAACACCTATGAGTTTCCAGTTATTATCGGAAGCGAAGGCGAAAAAGCTATTGACATTTCTAAACTAAGAGATACCACTGGCTATGTAACGCTTGATATCGGTTATAAAAACACAGGCGCTACTAAAAGTAATATCACTTTTCTGGATGGCGAACTTGGAATTTTAAGACACAGAGGTTATTCAATTGAAGACCTTGCAGAGAAAGCCAACTTCCTGGAAGTAGCTTACCTTTTGTTAAAAGGTGAATTGCCAAACAAAGATCAATTCGAAGATTTTGATGAATCTATCAGACACCATACTCTGGTGAATGAAGATCTTCAGAACATCTTCAAAACTTTCCCTACTGGTTCTCATCCAATGGGTCAGTTGATAGCTATGATTTCTTCATTGTCTGCTTACTATCCAAAAGCTTTGGATCCAAACAGAAGTGCTGAATCAAAGAACAGAACTGTTTTGCGTTTGCTGGCAAAAATGCCAACCATTTGCGCGATGATCTACAAAAAGCGTATGGGGCATCCGGTTGTTTATCCTAATAACAACCTTGACTATGTGAGCAATTTCCTTAACATGACTTTCAAGCATGTTAGCGATAGCGACTACCAGCCTGATCCGGTTGTAGTAGATGCTATGAATAAACTATTAATCCTTCATGCTGATCACGAACAAAACTGTTCTGCCAGTACTGTGCGTTTAGTAGGGTCTTCTCAAGCCAATCTGTATGCAACGATTGCTGCGGGTGTTGCGGCTTTATGGGGACCATTACACGGTGGTGCTAACCAGGAAGTACTTGAAATGCTTGAGTCAATTAAAGCAGACGGTGGTAATGTTCAGAAATGGGTTGATAAAGCAAAAGACAAAAACGATCCTTTCAGATTGATGGGCTTCGGTCACCGTGTATACAAAAACTTCGACCCTCGTGCGAAAATCATCAAGAAAACTTGTGATGATGTATTGAACCGTTTAGGTATCAATGATCCGGTTCTTGAAATCGCTAAGAAGTTAGAAGAAGCAGCACTAACTGATCCATATTTCGTAGAAAGAAAATTATATCCAAACGTCGATTTCTATTCTGGAATCATCTACAGAGCAATCGGTTTCCCAACTGAGATGTTTACCGCTCTGTTCGCTTTGGGTCGTCTTCCAGGCTGGATCGCTCAATGGCAGGAAATGTCAACTGAGAACCAACCAATCGGCAGACCAAGACAAATTTATACTGGTCAGACTCCTAGATCTTTCATCCCTCGTGGCGAAAGATAATTGGTCAACTTATATCAAAAAAAGGCATGAAGTAATTCATGCCTTTTTTTGTGTGCCGTCAGCCTTGCCACTGCTGGCACATCCAAGATTATATTTTTGCATAAGCCCTCGGCACCGCGGGCGCCGAGTTGCTGGAAATACCATATTCTCTAGTTTTTGATGATTATTCAGTGCCGCTGGCACATCAAAGCTCTTCAGTCTGGCGTCAGCCCCCCTTTTCCTATAGCCTGATTTCTATAGCCTGTTTCCTCGTTCCTACAAAACCATCTTCCATTTGCCTACCTGGGCATCCGGTCGTTCTAACCTGACCTTTTCGCAGAAGTTTTTAATTAAAGGTGCATCTTGCATGCTTGGATCAGCTTGCTCAAGTAATTCGTAATAGTATAGCATTTCATCAATTTGCCAGCTGTATAAACCGTCTTTGTATAACTGACGTTCGTAACACTTGCCAATCGCTTTATAGGCTTCTAATAATCTGCCTCCACGTGGTTTCTCTAGTCGAATAAAATGCTTGTAGTTGATAATGCCAATACTGTCTTGTTTTAGCGCAATATGATTCATCCCTTTGTACCAGTATACTTTACTGGCAACTGAATCGAGGCCGATCGAAATAGTAAATAAAGAATCAGCTAGTTTAAATTGTCTTTGTTTATGATAACAGAAGCCTAATAACGTGTAAATATTGGCACTCTGAGGCTCTTTTGTTAAGGCCGCCTGGTAAAAGTCTTGTGCATCTCTGTAGCGGCCCTCGTTCATGGCCTGATTGCCCATACTTACTAAATTAAAATTGTCTTGAGCCCATAGACTGCCAGAACCTATCAGTATGAAAAACGTTAAGATTAAAAGTCTCATGCCCATATATATCAAAAATGATGCCCAGTAAAGGAACGTCTGCGGTAAAAACGAGTATTATATAATCGCTGATGAAACAAACTGTTTAAAATGGGTTCTCTCCAGGTAAATATCCAGTGACTGTTCATCATGTTTCTTTTATCACTGCTGTGTGGGACGTTTTTAACAAAGGGTAGATGCAGGAAAAGCGACCATCGAGATTTGATGTCGTGTATGGTGATTTCTATACTGTCTTTGCTGACAGGTGTTATATGCACCGTAAAGCCACCAAGTGTTTGCTCTACCATATCCAGTCCCGAACGCCAGACGCCTCTTAAGGTTTGAAAGCGACCTAGAAATCCGGTCATTGCCTGCCACTGACGCGTGCCATTCTCGAAAACATTCATGTTTTTCTGATACCAGTATTCCCGGGCTCTTCTAACCTGATAAGCATCTTTCAAATTGTCTGTAATACCAGGATGGGTAGAATCGTTGAACTTATACAAGCTATCGCTGTTGCCCTTCATCCACTGCCATACAATAGGGTATAAATGACGGGCAGGAGGTTTTGAATAAGCCGCAGAAGCTGCGCTAAAAAGGGAAATCAAAAAGAGTGAGCGTAAATTGCTCATAATAACTATTACCTCAAGATCATCACATTGCCTTTTTCCTCATGTCTGAGTTCGTCGGCACCAATGAATTCGAGTCGGTAGAAATATAAACCTTGCTCAACCAGTTCGCTTTGGTATTTACCATCCCATCCCTGTTGAGGATTGCTGGTTTTAAACAGGATATCGCCCCAACGGTTAAAGATAATGAAGGTATAATCGACCGCATAGGCCAGTCCCACCGGCTTAAAGGTCTCATTAATATTGTCATCATTCGGCGTAAAGGCCGTTGGTAAATAGTAAACCACATTAGGTGAAATAAATAACACCTTAAATGAAGTATCTCTGCAACCATAGATATTAGTAACAATTAAACTCGTTGGTTGAGTTAACGTATCGATATAATACAATTTCGGATTCTGGTCTGTAGAAGTTCCCATGGTGCTGAAATTCCATTTCCATGAAATTGCACCTGAAGAAGTATCGTTGTATTGTATGTCTACTTCATTCTCCCATGAGCGTTCTTTAGTAAAGTAGAACCCTGCTTTTGGATTAGGATTTACTTTCGCTATGGCAAGATTCGTCAGTGTATCAACACAACCTAAATTAGTATTGGCAACTAATTTAACGTCGTAAATACCTACATTTTTATACTTGTGCTTAGGTGATTGCAGTGTAGAGATTTTACCGTCCCCAAACAGCCATTTCCAACTGGTAATGGTACCGCCTGCTGCAATGGTTGTGTTGTTAATAAAGATAGATGAGTCTTTCAAACATACTGAGTCTACTGTGAAATCAATTTGTGGATTAGGGTTCACAGTAAGGTTTAATGTTGCAGTATCCCAGCAGCCTTTGTCAGTAGTTACTTTTTGCAATACCTGGAAGACGCCGCTGGCAGGGTAACTGTAGTTAAGCGGACTAGGGATAGCGGAAGAATCGGTAGCAGGGTAGTTTAAGGCATCAAAGTAGTATTGATATTGCGCAATCGTTCCTCCATTGCTGATTGTTGCTTTGTTGGTGAAGTTAAATGAGTTTTTCTTAAAGCAGCTGCTCTTTTTGTTGCTTACAAAACCCGCTCTCGGCATTGGATAGACATATACTCTGCGAGAAGCTGAATCGATACAACCATTGTTAGAGGTGACTACCAGTTTTACTTTGAATGAATCTACTCTGGTGTAGGCTTTAGACGGACTGGCGATAGTACCTGTGGTATTGTCACCAAACGTCCAGTCTGTGAAGTCGATGGTGCCCGTAGAAATAGTAGACGTTGATCCAAAGATGAAATTGTTGCCTAAGAAACATTGTTTGTCTTTGTCGATGATGAATGAAGCAGCTGGCATTGGGAATACTTCCATTACTTTATCCATGGTGTCTTTACAGCCTCCAATATTAGTGGCGGTAATCAATCTAACCGTGTACAAACCTTGAGCGGCATATTGGTTATTAGCGAAGGTCGAGTTAATAGTAGAATCACCATCGCCAAAATACCATTTGTGGTTCATTGGTGTGTTATTACTAACGGTTGAAGTGGCATTGAACTGGAAGTCGTTGCCCGTTAAACATCTCTTGTTGTAATTAAATGTAAATTCGGCATTCGGCATCGGTAATGTTCTTACTTGTCTGGTTAAAGTGTCCATACAACCTTCGTTGGTCTGACTGATCAATTTAACATTGTAAGGAGATACATTGAAATAAGAATGATTAGCGGAAGAAGCATTGTTTAAAATATTGCCATCGCCATACTGCCAGTTAGTGATATAGGTACCACGTTTTAAAGTTGTAGTTGAAACAAAGCTAAAGGCATTGCCTAAAATACATTGTTGTGCATTGTTGATGTTGAATCCTGTTTTAGCTTTAGGGAAGACTGTAACTGTTTTCCATGCCGTATCAGTACAACCTCTGTCGCTGTATGAAATCACTCTAACAATAAATGTACTGTCTTTTGTGTATTTTTTTGATCCGTTTAAGGCATCCACAAAAGCACTTCCATCGCCATAGAACCAGCGGTTGGTGAAAGCACCTTCTGAGATAAAGGTATTGTTGGTAAACAGGAAGTTGTTGTTGTTGACACATTGGCCAGTATCGTTGATGATGAAATCACTGCCTGGGTGTGGGTATACTTTGATGTTGATAAAGCTGGTGTCAAAACAGCCATTATCACCATAAACAATCAAACCTGGTTTGTAAGCGTTTTCTGCAGCGTAAGTGTGACTAACAGGACTGGAGTTTAAAGCAATGTTGCCATCTCCATACAACCACTTATTGCCAGTTATAGTTCCAGACGCAAAGCTTGAATTATCAGTGAAGGTAAAGTTATTTCCCTCAAAACACTGGTCAGCGTTGTTTACTGTGTAATCAGAAATCGGCATTGGTAAGACAAACAATGAATCTGAAATAGTGTCTTTACAATTAAAGTTAGATGTCAAAATCAAAGTCAGTTTGTAGTTGCCATCTACATTGAATAAATGGGTGATGCTGTCTACATTCGTATAATCGGCTCCATCACTCAGTAACCATAGCTTGTTGTATGTGCCAGCTGTAATAGTAGATGTTGATGTTGCTTTAAATTCGTGGTATTTGAAACACTGTATTTTGTTGTTTACAGTAAATGAAGGCACTGGTGTTGGTCTGACATTAAGAGGGGTTCTGATAGAGTCTATACAACCTTTGTTCGATGTCACCGTCATTTTAACACTGTATACCCCGTCATTCGCATAAGTGTGTATTGCAGTATCTTTGCCTGTTAAAGTTGATAGGTCGCCGAAATTCCAATCATGACTCAGAGTTCCGCCTGAAATAGTCGATTTGCCAATGAATTTAAATTTATTGTATTTGAAACACTGATCATCGTCCACATTCTGAACAATGGCCTTTGGCATTGGATTTACTAAAATTGGCTGATAAGTTGTGTCTGAGCATCCATCCACGCCATCATCACTGACCGTGATTAATTGGATTTGTCTGTTAGCTGCAGTAGAGTATGTAATCTGCGCAGAGTCTTGCATATCTCTGGTGTTGCCCCCGCTTAAATTCCAGTAATTGATTAATGGTAAACCATTCGTAATGGTAGATTGAGATTGGAAAATAAATCTGTTACCTGTTAAACACTGGTCAGTATCATTGGTGTTGATTATGGCATTTGGATGCACATTCACTAAGCATGCCAAATCGTTAGTATCTCTGCAGCCATTGCTGTGTGTGTTAATCTGTCTTACGAAATAAGTGCCTGGATTAGCGAATCGATGCGTTACAGAATCCAGGTTGTTCACGGTCGGACTGCCATCTCCGAAGTTAAAACTTAAAGAAGAGATGATGCCGGTTGAAGGACTGGTTAATGATTTAATGATGTAAAAATTGCCTCTGAAACACTGAATCGTATCATTGAATTCAGTGATGATGTTTGGCGATTCTTTCATGTTGATTTGTATAGAGGCAGAATCTTTACAGCCATTATTGCTGGTAAGTGTTAACTTAGGATAGTAATAAGGGTAGAAATATTTGAATCTGTGAGAGGCAGTGCCTACAGTAAATGTGTCAAGCTTTGTTCCATCGTCCCAGTTCCAGACATAGCGAGTGATAGAACCTGAACTAATGCTTGAAGTAGAAACGAAATTATATTGGTTGTTTTTGAAACACTGATTGTCGTTTAGTACATTGTAGCTGACATTTGGTTTCGGATAAACCGTCAGATTTAAGTTAGAGGTAAAACAGGTAAATGCCGGATTCGTTGAGGTAACACGTATCTTATATCTGGTGCCAGGTAAAGTTGTTTTAGGTAATTCGATACTTTGGGTTGTTAAAACTGTATCTATAATGGTTGCAAGCGTAATTGGACTGCCAAAATTACCCGCTGAGTCAGATAGTTGAACTCTAAAAGTGTTACCCGGACTGAAGAAAATGCCATTTTTGGTAAAGTTGATGGTAATCAAATTACCTGGACAAATGGCAGTAGGCGTGAAAGTGATATTGATGCCTTGTGCATTCTCAGTGTTCAGGGTGGTAGTTGGTTGCAATGGCGCATACTTACGCACTCTTAACCAATCGGCTCTTATTGTTCCAATGCCTGAATTGAAAATACCAAATGCCACTTGAGCGTTAGCTGAAAGGGCAGGGGTTGTTAAGATAGATTGTGATGCACCGCTTGGGAAAGTTGCTGTTGCTGTGTTAGTAGCAGGCCAGCTCAACGACCAGAATCCATTGCTCCTTGCAGTGGCAGAAGCATTATTGGCGGCTGTATAACTGGCGCCCGAAGCAGTAGCCTGATTGGTGTTGAAATTACCAGTACCGGTATTGGTAAACATGCTAACACCAGCAAAGGTGCCACTGTTTAGTATGGCCATACTTGGCGATGAACCGGAATTGCCTGTCACTTTAGCGTCCAAAATAAAGGGACTGGTAAAGGCGGAAACGGAACGCAATATATTGTCCGTTGCGGCGGTGGTAGAAATAGCAATTCTGCCAGCTGATTGAGTTACTGACGCTGAACCTGCAGTGGTCTGAAAGGCTGTCCACTTGCCAGTATTATAAGTGCCGGCACTGAAATCGTCAAAGAGCATAAAAGTACTATCTCCATTCTGGGCAGCTGTCGCACAATAGTTGCCGTAATACATGTAAATAGTAGTGGATGCACTAGCCGGAAGACTCGGTACTTTAACCCAGATCACCGTCGTGGTAGTGTTCATGTTGCTGTCGATCCAGTAATGAAGGTTGTTACAAGAGCCATCGGTAAAACGGATGTCGTTGCCATTGGCCTGCATCTTACCTGCAGTGACCAAAGCCTGTGTGTTAACTACCAGTTTTACCTGGAAATTAGAATACACCGAAGCATTGGAGTTGGTTACAGTAATACTCCTGTTGTAGCGCCATCCTGAAAGGCAGGAAATGCCATAAGAATCTTGAATAGAAGAAAGTAACAGTAAAAAGACCAGTAATCGTTTAGTCATATGCGTGCGTCGTTCAGTTTGATTAAAAGTTAAGTTTACGAAAATACGTAAAAAAAACGAATTCTGAAAACGCAATAATGCCTACCAGAGTACAGCGTTATCGAAGTTCCCCGAACTCATAAGAAGTAAGACACAGGGTTTGCCCAAAACGTTGCTTTTTGAAGTGCTGATTTTTGAAATTAATTTTTCAGTATTGTCAATTACCTCTACTTTTTCTCCGAAAGCTTTTTTAATGTCTTCTTTGTCAAGTATTTGCATTTTCTTTAGTTCGAAGACATGCGGATTGAAATACACCAAAGCCGTATCGGCAGGATCCATCGACTGTTGATAATGTGGTAAAAATTCTTTGTTTAAACTGCTGAATGTGTGCAATTCAAAGGCTGCTATCATGTGATGGTCGGGATACTGGTTTCTAACCGCATCTACCGTGGCTTTCAGTTTGCTGGGCGAGTGCGCAAAATCGCGGTATACCACTAGTTTATTAGCGTCATATACTTTTTCTAGTCGCTTTGCTGTACCTTTAAAACTGCTCAATGCCGTATAAAAATCGTGCTCACTGATGCCTATCTCGGCACATACCAGTCGTGCACCTTCAGCATTTTGCAGATTGTGCTCGCCGAATATTTCCAATGTATACCTTTCTGCTTTAGAAACCACCACTTTGCCACTTCTGATGTGGTAATTTGGGGTATTATAGGCACTTGCTTTTACAGTCGCTTTTTCCGCTAACGCACTCAGGTCTTTATCGCCACTGAAATAAGCTAAAGAACCTCCAGGCATGATGCTGTCAATGAAAATTCGGAACTGATCGACATAGTTTTCGTAAGTTGGAAACACATTGATATGGTCCCACGCAATACCTGTGATTAAAGCAATCTGTGGTTTGTACTTGTGGAATTTAGGCACCGGGTCAAGCGCCGATGTTAGGTATTCGTCGCCCTCTATTACCATCACTGGCGCATCCGAAAAACGCACCATGGTATCAAAGCCTTCCAATTGTGAGCCAACAAGATAATCAAAATCTTTACCCAGGGTTTTTAACACGTGCATGATCATGGCGGTAGTGGTGGTTTTACCGTGACTGCCCCCAATGACTATGCGGGTTTTGTTGATGGCATGCTCGTAAACATATTCAGGGAAACTGTAGATTTTTAATCCGAGTTCTGTGGCCCTGGCCAATTCAGGATTGTCTTTTCTGGCATGCATGCCCAGAATAATGATATCTGTATCTGATGAGATTTTTTCAGGAAACCAGCCAAATGTCTCAGGTGCCAGTCCGTGTTTTTTTAATCGCGATAAAGCAGGATCAAATATCTCGTCGTCGCTGCCGCTTACCTGATGTCCCATCAGATACAGGGCAATGGCCATATTGTGCATGACAGCACCTCCGCAGGCAATTATGTGTACTTTCATTTGCCTCAGCAAATAAGTTCAATTTAATCAGATTAGGAAAATAAGTTTAAAACAGCTGCTGAAAAATCAGGACACCTTCAGCAAGTAAAAGACATAGCCCACTAGTTCTTTGAAAAGCATCTCGAGTTTTGACATGGCGGTAGCTGAAGGGACTAATAGGTTGTCCGGACTGTAGTCGCGGCGCCTGTCAGACATATAATTGGTGGCGTAGAAATGCACCTGAAGATTGTTGTTGGTGCACAATTCTGTGCGTGGGATGTGCCAGGCAGAGGTGAAGACCAGAACTCTGCTTTTGATGCCCAGTGAGTCAAGCAGTTTTTTACTGTATTGGATGTTTTCAAGGGTATTGCGACTCTGATTTTCGATAATCATGGCTGAGTCGGGTATGCCTATACTCAGCAGATAGTCGTGCACCGCATCGGCTTCTTTGAGTGTCTGATACAAGACACTGGCATTGCCGCTTGATATCATCAGTTTTTTAATTTTACCGTCTTTGTAAAGTTTGATGGCCTGCATCAAACGGTCGTTGGCTTCGAAAAAAACTGTTCTGCCAAGTAGGGTGTCCTTTCTCGAAAATCCGCCTAAGACCAAACCGACTTCATAGCTCGAGTCGAGCTGCTCGGTGCCATCATTTTCATATAGTAATAGAGCTTCGTTAATCAGAAAATTATTAGAGACTAAAAATAAAAGCAGCGTGCCAATGATAAGTCGCTTTTTTCGTTTCGACTCATCTTTTGTCAGAATGGCACCCAAGAAAAGCACCATCACCCAAATCAAGGGTTTGATGAGGAACAGCAATATTTTTGACAGATAAAAAAACATTTTGTCTGCAAATATGACAAAATTACGGCATATTTTTCGGGGTATGGTATTTGATTCTTAAAGTCAACAACCCATCTAAAAAGAAATTATGAGTAAATCAGGTTCAATTTCAGTTAATACCGAAAACATTTTTCCAATCATTAAAAAGTTCCTTTACAGTGATCACGAGATATTTTTAAGAGAACTTATTTCAAATGCTACAGATGCCTGTCAGAAGCTTAATACACTATCGCGCATTGGCGAGTTCAAAGGTGAGACTGGCGATTTTAAAATTACGGTAAGTCTGGATACTGAAGCCAAAACCCTTACCATCAGCGATAATGGTATTGGTATGACAGAAGAGGAAATTGATAAATACATCAATCAGTTAGCCTTCTCTGGCGCCGAAGAATTTGTGCAGAAATACAAAGACAAAGCAGACGCTAACGCCAATGTTATTGGTCACTTCGGATTAGGATTTTATTCTGCCTTTATGGTGGCTTCTAAAGTAGAAATTCAAACTTTATCTTTCCGTGAAGGTGCCGAATCGGCTAGCTGGGAGTGCGATGGAAGTACAACTTTTACGATAGGAAAAGGCAAGCGTGAAACAAGAGGTACAGATATCATTTTGCATCTGGCAGAAGACAGCATGGACTTTAATGAGAAGTTCAAAATCTCTGGATTGTTGAGCAAGTATTGCCGCTTCCTGCCAGTGCCAATCGAATTTGATGGTAAAATCATCAACGAAGAAAAACCTTTGTGGCTAAGTAAACCTTCTGAACTGGGTGACGAAGACTATATCAAGTTCTATCAATCACTTTACCCGTTTGCAGAAGCGCCATTGTTTTGGATCCATATCAATGTTGATTATCCTTTCAATCTGACAGGTATCTTATATTTCCCTAAAGTAGATAGCGCTATCGAAGCAGAGAAACACAAAGTGCAATTATACAGCAATCAGGTATTCGTAACCGACAATGTCAGAGATATACTGCCTGAGTTTTTAATGCTCCTGCATGGTGTGATTGATTCACCAGATATTCCTCTTAACGTTTCAAGAAGTAGTCTGCAAAGCGATTCTAATGTTAAGAAGATTACCAGCCATATTTCTAAGAAAGTGGCAGATAAGCTTAATGAACTATTTAAAGGCAACAGAGAAGATTTTCAGGCCAAATGGCCTAACATCGATTTGTTTGTCAAATACGGTATGTTAAGTGATGAGAAGTTTGCTGAAAAGGGCAAAGATTTCTGTTTGTTGCAAAGTACGGATGGCAACTATAAGACCATTCCAGAGTATGTTGAATCAGTAAGAACTGTACAAACAGACAAGGATGGTAATGTTGTCTTGTTGTACACCAATCATGCCGACGAACAGCATGCTTATATCAGCGGCGCAGTGGGTCGCGGATACAGTGTGTTGAAGTTTGAGGGACCATTAGACAATCATTTTACCGGATACCTCGAGCAGCACAATGAAAAAGTGCAGTTAAAAAGAGTAGACGCTGATGCCCTCGATAAATTGATTCCTTCAGAAACTTCTACAGTTGCTTTATTGAATGAAGAAGAAGCGGCTAAATTGTTGGGTTTATTTGAGAAAGTGAATCAGAACAACGATATTAAATTTAAAACAGAAGCCTTGTCACCAGAAGAGCCTTTGATTGTTGTAACAGAGAGTGAGTATGACAGAAGAATGCGCGACATGAGCAAGATGAACGGCTTTAATATGTTTGGCAATTTGCCTCTGAGTTATCAGACCATACTGAATACCAACCATCCGAAAGCTAAGCAATTGATAGGTTCTGATGAAAGTGCTGAGAATGTGGCTTTAAAAGCCTTGAACCTGGCAATGTTGTCTAAAGGACTGTTAAAAGGAGAAAAATTAACAGCCTTTGTGAAATCAGAAATGGAAAATTTATAAACATCATAAAACCTATATAGCAATTATT
The DNA here is from genome assembly GCA_027490055.1 of Bacteroidota bacterium. Classification (GTDB taxonomy): domain Bacteria; phylum Bacteroidota; class Bacteroidia; order NS11-12g; family UBA955; genus JABMMZ01. The sequence goes on from JAIXYV010000071.1 coordinate 13,702, forward strand.
AAAATCGATGTTACAATATGAGATGTGGATTTTAAATTTGCAGAAGTATAAAATAAAGTATTTTTTTTGAACCCTTAAATAACAGTAATAAAATGGCAAAACAATTCACAGATTCAAGTTGGGAACAGGATGTATTAGGATCCGATAAACCGGTTTTAGTAGATTTCTGGGCTGAATGGTGCGGACCGTGCCGCATGATCGGTCCTTTGGTAGAAGAACTTTCTAGCGAGTACGAAGGTAAAGCAGTGGTAGGTAAATTAAACGTTGACGAAAACCCTGGCGTTGCCTCTAAATATGGCATCAGAAGCATTCCAACACTTTTGGTTTTCAAAGGTGGTGAAGTAGTAGATAAAATTGTAGGTGCAGTGCCTAAAACAATGCTTGCTCAAAAAATTGACGCGCAACTTAACTGATTCGTTTTATAATTAAAATGTTATATAAAGGGACCACCAAAATGGTCCCTTTTTTTATAGGCTTAATTTTTTTCGACTGTGTTACATTTTCAATTGTAATATTTACATTTGTCTCAAGATTCTGCCTATGAGACATATTGCTATTCTCCTGCTATTCATTGCCTCCAAAGTTCTAGGCCAAGTGGCCAATTCTGGTATGGTGAACGTCTACGATTCCTTAGAGAAAGGGAAGGTGACTGTTGGTGGATTAGTAGACGTCTATTATGGGTACGATCTTAATCATCCTATTAATTCAGACCGACCATATACTATTTCATCGGCAAGGCATAACGAAATCAATGTCAATCTGGCCTATGCCGATTTCAGATACATCAACGATTTTGTCAGAGCCCATTTTGTGCCAGGCTTTGGCACCTATGTCAATGCTAACTACGTTGGCGAAAAAGGCACGCTCAAAAATTTACTCGAAGCCAATGTCGGCGTCAGATTGTCAAAGAAAAAAGATATCTGGGTCGATGCCGGTGTGCTGCCTTCACCCTATACCAACGAGTCGGCCATCTCTAAAGACCATCTCATGTATACCCGCTCTTTTGCGCCTGAGTATGTGCCCTATTATTTGTCTGGCGTTAAGCTCTCACTTCCTCTTAGTAGCAAATTTAAATCCTACTGGTACCTTCTCAATGGCTGGCAAGCCATTCAGGATGTCAATAATCCGCTTTCTCTGGGTACTCAGATAGAATACCGTCCAGGCAATAAATGGCTCCTTAACTGGGATACCTATGTTGGCGATGAGTCGTCGTTAACTAATCCAGCTTTCAGAACAAGGTATTTTACGGATCTTTACATGATCTATAATCCCGATGGCAAATGGTCGGCAACTGCCTGTGCCTACATCGGCTATCAGGAGAAAAAAGACTCGCTCAACAAACAATCGTTTTCGCAATGGTGGCAAGTAAATACCATTATGCAATACCGCTTTAACAAGAGAGCAGCATTGGCTTTCAGGGCCGAGTACTTCGAGGATGCCGATGGTATACAGATTGTAGCGAATAA
>JAIXYV010000073.1 GCA_027490055.1 Bacteroidota bacterium
GTATTAGGCGTGGTGGTGGGACCCAATATGGCAAGGTTTTTATACAGAGGTAAATCAGTAAGCTATTCTTAATTATTCATTCGAAGGCGTCTATCAAACTTTTGATTGGCGCCTTTTTCATGTTGCTGTGTGCTAACAAATTTAGCCATAACCATTTACAAAATTTCCGCATACCTCCCACCCCTTCCAACCAAGGAGACCTAGCCCTTGTCTTGCCCCCAGATGCCCGACGACAAGGACCCCATATTGCCCCTAGACGCCCAAGCCCTGCTTCGGGACCTGCACCAGCGCACGGCCCAGCGGGTATATCGCCTTTGTTTGTTGCACGTCCGCCAACATGAGGTAGCTGAGGACCTTTGCCAAGAGGTTTATGTCAAGGTTTTCCTCAAGCTAGGGCAGTTCCGGCAAGAGGCTCAGCTAGATACTTGGCTTTATCGGGTGGCGGTCAATACCTGCCTAGACTATTTGCGGCAACAAAAACGCCGTGCTCGGCTTGAGCGGTTATGGTCTTTTTTTCGCCCTCAGGACGAACAAGACCAGATCGATCGGCTTTCACCCGCACAGGTCCTAGAGCAAGCCGATAGCCGTGACATCCTGTATGCAGCGCTGGACAAGCTACCCGAAATGCAACGCAACGTCTTTATGCTCAGCAAGGTAGAGGGCCTCAGCCTCGACGAGATTGTGGCCGTATTGGGCCTGACCAAACCCGCGGTGGAGGCCCTGCAACACCGTGCCAAAACCAACCTCCGGAAACAAATCAGCAAAATGATTGGCGACCTATCGCAAGTTTTGCCCGACTATAACGTCTAACCCTTCAAGATGGATAGCAAGGACCAATGGATTGAGGATATCATCAACACCGAGCTTATGGCAGGCGGTGCACACCCTGATTTAGGGACTGACCCCATGCAATCAGCCCAGCAGGTGCGGCAAATAGAAGCCCGCATCCAACGTCGCCTACAGCAACAAACCCGCCAACATCGGCTAGGAGTAGCTGCGGCAGCCTGCGTGGTAATGGTCACATTACTAGGCAACTGGGCATTGGTGCGGCAGCTAGACCACTCGGCCCAGACATCCAGCGCAGTGCAGATGCAACAGGGTCCGCAGGCACATCAAGGGCCCAACCTACCCTTGCCCCTGGGGGCAGATCTGCTAGAGCATTCCATTTATGACACCCCAACAAGCCATGAAAACTAACGAAACCAGCACCCTACCCTTCTGGCTCGCCATTTTGGCCCTGATCGGGATCAATGTGTTTATAGGCTATCGTTTGGTCGGTGGCATGGGCCAAGGTCCACACCCTGGCAAAGATCATGGAGGGCCACGTCAGCAACATCCACCAAAAGATCACCCCGCAGGCGAAGGCCCCAAATACATCATCATTGAGCGGCTAGGGCTAGATAGTGAACAGGTGCAAGCATACAACCTCTTGGTCGAGGATCACAGGTCCCAAATACGGGCACTGACCCACAAGATCAACCAAACCAATGCTAGGCTATACGGGTCATTGGGTGGCACGCCACTGCCCAAAGGCCAAGCCAAAGCCATACTGGATACCATTGGACGTCTCCAGATCCAGAAGGTGGAGATTAACCTAGCCCACTTCCGAGACATCAAGGCACTATGCAGGCCGGACCAACAAGCTGCCTTTGCAGATCTAGCCCAAGACCTCAACGAGTTGTTTAGCCCCCGTAGGCCTCATCCACGCGGTGAGGAGCCTGAAAGACCCGAACCACCTGCTGGTCCGCCATCTGGGCCGCCCCCGTCTAATTAAGCCCCTATATGCTGCTTTTTTGCTGATATTAAGGCCCTATCATCCCCCTAATGCCCATCCAGAATTACCTACTGCCAGACCATAGTCACCGTTTCTTGCGGTTGGCATTGCTCTGGGCTGGTATGATATTGATGGGATTTGTTGGTAATGCAAAGGCCCAAGACCAAACCCTCAGCATTCAGTTTCGGCCAACCTATCAGGGGAAACCCTTGCTATTGCAGCATCCCTACATTATCGACGGCGACACCATCAGGATCAGCCAGTTCAGGATGTTGGTGGGCAACTTCAGGCTTTGGGACCAACAAGCAGGGCAACAGGTTGCGGCTAACCAGGTTGATCAATCCTACCACCTAGTCGATGCCGAGGACACACAGTCGTTAACCATTCCGCTATCAGGGCTCAAGCAAGGCATTTTTGACCTAGGCTTTACCATTGGGGTGGATAGTGCACTCAGCAAACAGGGAGTCCAATCAGGTGCGCTGGACCCTACCAAGGGCATGTTCTGGGCCTGGAACACAGGCTATATCTTCATCAAAGTCGAAGGTACCAGCTCTGCCAGCACGGCACGCAAACACCTATTTGGTTACCACCTTGGCGGGGCAGAGGGGCCACATAAGGCCTTACACCAGATCCTACTTCGGGGCCACCAAAATCAGCTAAGGCAGACCAATCAAAACCAAACCATAACAGTTGATTTAGCACTTGACAAGTGGCTAATCCCCACCCTGATCAAACAAAGCCCAACCATCATGGAGGTAGGGCCTAAAGGAGCAGCCATCGCCCGCCAATTTGCCAACAGTATATCGGTCGAGCTGCCATGATCAAGTCAAAGGTAGGATTCTGGATACTGAGCCTGATTGCCATCACCTGCACCCAGATGGGAATGCAGCTGAGCCATGTACCTAGGCTAGTGACCAAACCAAAACCGATGCCGATCGTGGTGCCGCAAGGTTGGCCCAAACCTACATACCGTTTCCGTGACAATCCACCCACCGAAGAAGGATTTGCACTGGGCAAGGTCTTATTCTATGATCCCATCCTGTCACGGGATAGCAGCCTTTCTTGTGCCAGCTGCCACCTATCCTATACAGCATTTGCGCATACGGACCATGCCCTCAGTCACGGGATCGAGAGCCGCATCGGGCTGCGCAATGCCCCTACCCTAGCCAACCTCGCTTGGGGCCAACGTTTTATGTGGGATGGGGCTGTCCACCACCTAGACTTTCAGGCCCTGAACCCTATCGCCCACCCTGACGAGATGGATGCAGCTTTGCCCCAGGTCTTAGCCCGTTTACGTCGGCAGCCACAATACCAGACCCGATTTGCACAGACCTTTGGTGATACCTCCATCACAGGTGAGCGCATGCTGAAGGCCTTTTCGCAGTTTCTGGTGCAGCTAGTTTCGGCCAATGCCAAGTATGATCAGGTCCAACGTCAGGAACCTGGTGTGGCCTTTACTGCCCAAGAGCTCAATGGGCAGGCCCTATTCATGACACATTGCAATAGCTGCCATACTGCGCCCCTTTTTACCAATAACGGCTTTGCCAACAATGGCCTCAAACCTGACCCAGAGCTCAAGGATTGGGGACGTATGGGCATCACCCGCAAAAAAGCCGACTCCCTAATGTTCAAGGTGCCGACCCTGCGCAACATTGCCCTCACCCCGCCCTACATGCATGACGGTAGGTTCACTAGCCTTAGCCAAGTCCTAAAACACTACGCCAAAGGAATCCACCAAAGCCCAACATTGGACCCCAAGTTGCGTAATGGCCTCCCGCTCAGCCCCAACGAACAAATAGACTTAGTAGCCTTCCTACTCACCTTAACGGATCATCAATTTGCCTTTGACAAACGGTTTGAGGCACCGCAATAATACTGGGCAGCTAGCACCTCAAACCAAGCAGACAAACCAATCCCGAAAAATAATGCAAGTGAAACCGCAAGTTTGAGGCAACCCAACTCGTCTAAAAGACAATCAAAATATCCCATTCTATTTCAGTCCTAGTCCACGCCCATCAATCCCTATATCCTATGACCAAGTACGTCAAACACATCTCGTTGCTCACCCTCTTGGTCCTGCTTAGTCCCCTGACCAAGCTATGGGCACAGTCCAGTCCTGCCATCACCAGCTGGCTGATCAATACCAACGGCACTGTTGCACGGTCCTACCGCTTGGGCAACCCAACCCCGATCGTGGATACTGCTAAGGCCAATGTGCAACTGGTGCGCTACAATGCCACCAGTGCCTATATCAACTGCACAGGGCTGCCCTCCTACATCACGGGGCCATTTAATCCCAACCCAGCAGTTGCGACCAATAACAAAAACTTGTTCCGCATTCCGCTAGTGCCGCAGCCTAAGACGGGCACCAAAACAGCTGTTGGCATGGGCAATATCGGTATCCTGATCAACGGGGTGCCAATCTATAACTATGCTGATGCCTTCAGCTACAACAACCAAAACGTCTGGCACCAGAACGCCATCGTGTTCGAAAACACAGGTTTCGATTGTTCTAAGGCCCACCCATCACCTATCCGGGTTAACAACGTAATGGTCGGTGGCAACTATCACCACCACCAAAATCCCTCTGCTTTTAGCCTGTCGACTAACCCCAGTAATACTGTCTGCAACACCTATCCTTCGGATGGGCTTTATATACCAGATAGCACACGCCACTCACCCCTCATTGGCTTTGCTTTTGATGGCTACCCAATCTACGGACCTTATGGCTATGACCTAACGACGGGCACGGGTCCAATTGTCCGCATTAGGCCGAGCTACCGTTTGCGCAACATCACCGCCCGCACCAGCCTACCAAATGGCACCGTACTAGCCGCCAATCAATATGGGCCGACCCTCGCAACTTATGCCTTGGGTGCCTACAAAGAAGATTTTGAATACGTGGCAAGTTCTGGCCATCTGGACGAAAGCAATGGTCGCTTTGCCATCACCCCTGAGTATCCGCAAGGCACCTATGCCTACTATGCCACCATGGAGGCCAACGGTCGCTCCGCCTTCCCGTACTTCATCGGGGATAACTATTATGGCGTTGTGGCGAATGATAACTTCGCCCGCCCAGGTAGCACCACGACAACCTCGGTCGTAGCACCCACTGGCCTGACCACCTATGTCCCGACTTCCATAGCGGGTAAGCAAACCAGCCTCGTGGCCAAGCTCTATCCTAATCCTGCTGCTGATTTTGTTGCGGTACAGGTCGAAGGTCTCTTGCGAAAAGATGCCACTGTAGAGCTCATCACCCTTGATGGCAAAACCCTGCTAACCACTACCCTGACACAAGGCAGCACTATCGCCTACCTTGACACCCGCACTATTTATGACGGGGTCTACTTCGTTCGGGTTTCGTCTGACCAAGCCAATACCGTGATCCGCTTGGTGCTGAATCATTAGTCTGCTGGTACACAAATGGCTTAATCAATGTTTTGGGGAGCGAGGTAGGTATGCCTAATGGTAGCAATTTTGTTACCTTGCCTATCTATGCTCCCCATATCAATTGCGGCTGCCCTCCAAGCCGAATTCCCCCAGCTACATAGTCCAGAGCTGGTCCAGCGTCTTAGTGCTGAGGCTACCGCCAAGTCATTGGCCGAAGGCGAGATCCTGAGCCACCCCGGCACCTACCTGACTGCTATCCCCTTGGTCTTGAGTGGAAGCCTCAAGGTCCTGCGGCAAAGCGAAGAGGGGCATGACTTGTTCTTGTATTATTTGACCCCTGGGCAGACCTGTGCCATGGCCCTCAGCTGCTGTGGATCGGCGGCCCCAAGTGAGCTGTTGTTAGTAGCCGAAGAAGCAACAGAGGTTGTCTTGGTGCCAGTTCAGCTATTTGATGCCCTCATGTCCTACCCAGACTGGAAACAGTTTGTAGCCATGACTTATGCCCAGCGTTTCCATGAGCTATTAGGAACGATCGACAGCATAGCCTTCCAGAAAATGGATGTCCGCCTTGCCGACTACCTAGAGACCAAGGCTCGGCAACTCCGGACCAGAACCCTAACCCAGACCCATCAGGAGATTGCAACGGAGCTGGGCACCTCGCGTGAGGTCATATCCCGCCTGCTGAAGCAGATGGAAAAAACCAACCAACTAAGGCTGCACCGCAACCGGCTAGAGCTGCTTTAGTGGCAATCGAGTAGGGGGATAATAGCTAGACCCGCTTGCCATTGATCTTCTTGGCCATCGTGCTCAGGCCGAATGGTAGGTACATCGGGCAGGTGCCGATCATACTCGTCAGGATAAAGGCAGCCGCAACAACACCCAGGACGATGGCCCAAATGCCATTGATATAGCCTGCACGGTAGGCAAAAAAGATGCCCACAGCAATTGTCAGGCGCATCAAACGGTCGAGGTTTCCCATGTTGGTTTTCATGATCTTAGGACCAGCAGAGGGATAGGTATGATCAGTTCCGTCGGATCAATCTCATTGATCCAGCTGTCTGATCTGGTAGCTCTGTTAGCCGATACAAACCTCAAGATTCTTGCAGCCTAGTCCTATGACTTTTGTCACACAAAGACCTGCGCTGAGGTTACAATCAAAAAAACTAGGCTATGTGACCAAAGTTACTGTGCTGCCCTAACTGGTGTGGGACCTTTGTGGCATCAAAA
>JAIXYV010000025.1 GCA_027490055.1 Bacteroidota bacterium
CCTTAAAGCTATTAGTTCAAATTGTCTTGCTCGTAAAAATGGATAGTACATATATTTAAATTTGAATAGTTGTTTTTAATGATTCTATCATTTTATCTTTTGAATTTCGATTCATTCTAAGAGCTAAAAACAACTGATTAAACTCTTTGTAATATCTAGATGATAAGGCATTGCTTGAGCTTCTTTTTTTCATTGTATTAATGAAAAGCTTATTTAATTCATTTAAAGGGATTTCATAAATTAATTCGCTACAAACTTTATACTGATTAAAGCTTGTCATTTGAGGCAGATAACCGTAATGTTTTTTAACAATGGATTTATATTCATTTGTATGCAATATTGACATAATAGTTGAAGGCTCTATTTCAAAATTTGCATTTGCATTGCGATGAAGTGAAAATGAATTGTCGTTCTTTGGGTCATATGTTATAATTCCAATTGAAGTTTCTTGTTTCTCGTAGATGTTTAACTTTGATTTAGGAATAATTAGAAATATCTGATTAAATGCCTTCTCGTAGTTTTGAAGTTGTAAAGTCAATCGGGAATCACTATCAAATTCTGTTTTTATCTCAAAAATTTTTGAGCAACCGTTGAACATAGCTAAATCTGCTATAGAGTTACCAACTCTAAACTCGCTAAATATTTGAGAATTTGTCTCACCAAGTTCTTTTATTAGCCAATTATTTAAGAATTCATTTTTGAAAATGTATTCATTTTGATAGTTGTCTGCTAGAATAGAATATATGTATTTTAAATAGTCTAAATAAGTCGAATTTTGGTGCTTCAACCATTTTTCATCATATCTTTCAATTTTATAATTGATAGAAGTGAAGTCCATTTTTAGCCAAGAAAGAGCTTCACTCCTAGAAAACAAGGAGGAATAGTCTCTTAACTGGTTAATTTGGTATTCCATTACTTTGCTATTAATTATTCGATTCAAAGTTACTATTTTCTTGTTTTATTCGTACCATTTTTGTTGGAAATTCGTCTTTTTAGCATTGGCGGTAACTTACTTATATCCGAAACAAAGTTTCGCTAATACACCTATTTTGAGTTGGCTATGCGAAGTAATGTTTCGTTTATTTTGTCTAAAAAAATATTTTTCTTATAAATCATCAAAAGGACTTCTAATCTGTTGCAAGTTCTTGGTGCTTACATGGGTGTAAATTTCTGTCGTCTTACTGCTACTATGTCCTAATAATTCTTGTATGTAACGCAAATCCGTGCCACTTTCTAACAAATGTGTGGCATAACTGTGACGCAACCAATGTAAGGTAACAGGCTTGGTAATGCCTGCTTTTTTTTACTGCTTGCTTCAAAACTAACTGCAAACTCCTTGAATCATACGACTGGCCCTTGATCTGCCCCTCAAAAAGAAATTTTTCTGGCTTATACATCTTAAAATAATCGCGCAATAATTCTAGTATCCTCAAACTTAATGGAACAATCCTGTCTTTTTTACCCTTGGCGTTTTTTATTACTACTATGTTTCTTTTTGAATCTATATGATGAGGCTCTAATGACAATAACTCTCCACAACGTAAACCACAACTATATATTAAACTTAATATTACCTTGTGCTTCAAATTGTTGTGCACTTCCAACAGATCTTTTACTTCTTCTTTACTTAAAACATTGGGTAAGGGTTTTTCCCTTTTCGGCCTATGAACTAAATTTAAATCTAAATGCCTATTTTCAATCTCTCTATAAAATAACTTTATTGAATTAACCATTTGATTCTGGTAAGAAGAAGATAAATTCTTGGACAATATATAATGGTTGTTGAAATCAACAATATCTTGATTAGTGATGTCTTGAATTTCTTTGTTTTTATAATAATTTAAAAATACACTAATAGCATCGGAATATGTTTTAATGGTGTTCGAGCTATAGCGCTTGGACATCAACCACTTCCTGAATGTATCAACTTTTAATGTTATCTGGATTAAATATTCTTGCTGTTCAATTTTAAATCGCTTGCGATTTTCTGATGTGTCGGGCAAGTGCCAACAATTCATTGATTTGCTCCATCTTGCATCGGACAATTGCTTAAATCTTTCAATAATTCTGGGATCTTTATCAAAAAAAACAGCTATTCGATTTTCATTTTTATGCCTTACAATTTCTGTTCTTAGTTTCATTGCAGATGCCTTAACTTTTCAAGACCTCTATTCAATGCGCAGCCTCCTCAGTCACATCGTTTCAGTGTCTTAGTTTTAGTGCCGCTAATATAAAGTTATCAGTACTTAATTTGCAAATTATATTTTTGGTTTACAAGAAATTTTACTCGCTTGAAAGCCTTAAAGCACTGTTTCAGGGTATAATTTTACAAATGCAACACAAACGCAACTTCTTCGATTTTGCTGCCGTATTTACCGGGTTAGGATTTCTTATTTGACTTGGAAAGTGCTTTGTTTCCCCTCCTGGTATTGAGGCATTAGATTGTGTTAATGAACTAAAGAAGGTGAAGTTTGTAGATAGCTATTATTGATGTCCCCAGGACTAGAGCACAACAGCAAATAGAACCCCGAAAAAATTTTAATCACAAAAAAAGTCCCGTTAATTTTTAAACTAACGGGACTTTCCATTTATATCCTCAAGTGATTAACTCACCAATGTTCCCACTTTTTCGCCTAACATCAGGCGCTTCAAATTACCTTGTCTGTTCATATCAAATACCAAAATTGGCAAATTGTTTTCCTGACATAAAGTGATCGCTGTTAAGTCCATAATGCTTAAGCCTCTTTCGTATACTTCACTGAAGGTTACCGTATCAAATTTCTTAGCATCGCTGTGCTTCTCAGGATCTGCAGTGTATACCCCATCAACACGAGTGCCTTTTAAGATCAAATCAGCTTCTATCTCAACTGCTCTTAAAGAGGCTGCTGTATCAGTAGTGAAATAAGGATTACCTGTGCCTGCACCAAATATTACCACTCTGCCTTTTTCTAAATGTCGAATGGCTCTTCTTCTGATAAATGGTTCGCAAATCTGCTCCATTTTAATGGCTGATAATAACCTTGTCTTTACTTCCATTTTTTCGAGTGCGCCCTGTAAAGCCATAGCATTGATTACAGTTGCAAGCATACCCATGTAGTCGCCCTGCGCTCTGTCTACCACGCCCCCTTGAACACCTTGAACACCTCTGAATATGTTGCCTCCACCAATTACGATGGCGACTTCTACGCCTAGTGCTACGGTGTCTTTGATTTCACTGGCGTATTGTTCCAATACCTTTGGATCGATGCCGTACTGTTGGTCACCCATCAGGGCTTCTCCACTTAATTTCAGTAGTATTCTTTTATATTTCATTAAATTTAAATGCTGACGCGTGCTTAGATGCCTGCAAATTTAAAGGATTTTGTGCAATATTGAAAACCTTTAGTACCAAGACATTAACATTACATGAACTTTCCGAATAATTTGCCCATTGGTGAATTGACCATTTTTAACAAATTCTTGTCTATACCTATAAACCCGCAAATGCCATCAAGGTCTTTGCTGTAGGCAGATGCAGCAAACGACTTAACTAACAATTCAACAGCTTTGCTCAAGGCAAACTGCCCTATCTCTTCTTTCTGCGGATGCTCTATGCCTGTGGCATTCACCGCGGCCTTAATATCCTTGTCGGCTTCGGTTTTTAAACCTGATACTTCGTAAGCTTTCTGCCCTAACAGTATCTGCTCTATCTCTGCACTGCCGTTTTTCATGACATACGATTTCAAGGTCTGTGTCAGGGTATTCTGCCCTGCCGCACTCACCGATCTGAGTTGCTGCTCATCTAATCCAAAGCGCTCCTTTAAACTGCTGTTTAAATCGGCAAATAGTTTATCTGTTACTGCTTTATCCATTATTATTATTTATTAAAACCAGGAACTTTTCTTTCTGCTGCTACTGCCCTTTAAACCCAGTACGCCCAGCAGTCCTCTGGTTACTTCTCTTACGATAGTGCGCGTTACCGAACTGTTCATCACTTCTTCAAAAGTCGATTTTCCTTTTTTCTCTTTCGGTGCTTCTTCTTCCTCGACTTGCTTTTCCTCTGTCTCCTGCACTTTTTGCTCGAGCTTGCCACTTAATATCTCAAAAGCACTCTGTCTGTCTATGTCCTGATTGTATTTTTTTGCCAGCTGCGAATCGCCAACAATATCGTTTAATTCTTGCTCGCTAATAACATCCATTCTACTCTGCGGCGCCGTCAAATAAGCGTGCACCAATGGTGTCGGAATTCCCTTTTCGTTCAACACTGTCACCAGCGCCTCTCCTATTCCCAAACTGGTTAACAAATCAGAGGTCTTGTAATAATCGCTCAATGGAAAATTCTCGGCAATGGTCTTAATGGCTTTTCTGTCTTTTTCTGTAAAGGCTCTGAGTGCGTGCTGTATCTTCATCCCCAACTGTCCCAGTACCTCTTCCGGCACATCGGTTGGATCTTGTGTAATAAAGAACAAACCAACGCCTTTAGAACGTATCAGTTTTACAATGGTGGTGATCTGATTTAACAGCGACTTAGAGGCTTCGTTAAAAATCAGATGGGCTTCATCTATAAAGATACACAATTTTGGTTTATCCTGATCGCCTTGCTCTGGAAACTTCTCATAAATCTCTGCCAACAAACACAGCATAAAGGTCGAGAACAAAGCTGGCTTTGCCTGAAGATCATTTAATCGCAAAACATTGCAATAGCCATAGCCTCTGCTATCGGTTCTTAATAAATCTTCTACTTCAAAACTTGGCTCTCCAAAGAACCTGTCGGCACCTTGTTGTTCAACTTCCAGAATATTTCGCATGATAGCGCCTATGGATGCAGAACTTGCCAGTCCGTAATCTTTTTCTATCTCATCTTTCCCTTTATCGGTTTGCAAATGCTGACAAACCTTTCTGAAATCTTTTATATCCAGCAATGGCAATTGTCGATCGTCGCAGTATTTAAAAATCATACTGACAACACCACTTTGTGTATCGTTTAATTCGAGTATTTTCGACAAGAGCACCGGACCGAATTCAGAGATCGTCGCGCGCATTTTAACGCCCTTCTCTTCTGAAATTGTCAGGAACTCTACCGGCATAGCTACGCCTTCCCAATTAACCCCTATCAACTGATGTCTTTCTTCGATCTTTGGATTCGAAGTACCAGCTTGAGAGATACCACTCAAATCGCCTTTGATATCCATCAACAAACTAGGCACGCCATTCATAGATAGTTGCTCGGCCAGTTTCTGCAATGTTTTGGTTTTACCGGTTCCTGTAGCACCTGCAATCAGTCCGTGTCGGTTAAAAGTTTTCAGTGGCGCTTTTACCAGAGCCTGAGGCAATACCGTATCTTCATACTTCGTTGCACCAATGACGATGGCAGTGCCTTTCATTTCGAAGGCGTTTTGCACCATGCTCACTAATTCTTCCTGTTTTGACATGTTTTATTTTTAAATATTAATGAAGTTTCTTAAAAAGTCGAGTCCCGATTGTGGGTGGATAATGATAGGGAATACAAAGCCATACAGGGCACCAAAGAAGTGTGCATCATGACCGACATTATCGATTTGTTTTTTACCCATGGCGTATTCGTAGTACAGATAAAGTATACCAAATAACCAGGCTGGAATTTTTATCACATAATACAGATAGATACTGCTTAGTGGCGATACCAGTATATAACTGAAGATAATGGCTGAGACTGCGCCCGAAGCGCCCAGAGCAGCATACCCGTAATTGTTCTGGTACTTGTAGTAAGAAAACATCCCGCTCATTACCAATGCACTCAGATAAAACAACAAAAACAAAATACCATTATCGGTATTGCTGATTTTGTTAAAATGCTCGAGCATGACATCGGCAAAAAAGTAGAAGGACAGCATATTAACAATCAGGTGCATGTAGTCCTGATGTATAAAGCCTGAACTGATCCAGCGCCACCACTCGTTGCTGTGTTTGATCAGATAGGGCCTGAACAAAGCTTTTTCGTAAAAGGAATAATTCTGAAAGGCTAAGAGAGAAAGACCAATTGTGAGAATAATAATTAGATAAACCATAATGCCTTTTTTATATCACAAAGAAAGAATTAATTTGCGAGAAGTGAAAAAGATTTTATTGTTAAGTGATACACATTCGTGTGCCGAGCCCGACATCATCAAACATTTTGCGGAGGCCGACGAGTTATGGCATGCCGGCGACTGGGGGCAGAATGAACTTAGCGACATTATGGAAAGCACTGGCAAACCGGTTCGTGGGGTATGGGGCAATATCGATGGTTTAGACATCCGCAACCGCTACCCTTTACACAATCAGTTTGAATGCGAAGGGGTCAATGTTTGGATGACGCATATTGGCGGTTATCCGGGGAAGTACAATCCTAAATTAATAAAAACACTAAAAGCTGATCCGCCAGCTCTGTTCATCTGCGGGCATAGCCACATTCTCAGAGTGATGCGCGACAAACAACTGAATGATATGTTGTACATGAATCCGGGTGCAGCGGGCAGACACGGCTTCCACCACATGCGTACCATGCTGAAATTTGTTGTAAGTAATGGACAGGTGAGTGAGGTTGCCGTGATAGAACTGGGGAAAAGAACGGCAGGGATTTTGCCTGATTTACAATAAATTTGACCTCTATTAAGTTATTACCGAATATCATCATGATGAAAAAACTACTCTTTGTTATACTCTCTCTCTCTTTTATGGCTTGCGCCAGCGCTCAACCTAAAAAATCTACTAAAGACAATCCCGTTGACAAATACGCTGAAGAAGCCTATCTCGAGTTAATGAAGCCAGACGGCGACAAACAAAAAGCTCTCGACCTCTGCAACAAAGGCATACGTAAAGATAGCACCTATCCTAAACTATGGGAATACAAAGCAGCTATTCAATATGATATGCAAGACTATAAAGGTGCTCTAGTAACGTATAAAAAACTTTTTACGTTAGAACCTGATAATTACGCTGCCTATTATTTCCTGGGTAAAACTCAGAGAATGCTGTTTCAGTTTGACGAAGCAAAATCGTCTTTCGAAAAATATGTAGGCGCTACTATCCGACGCAGTAAAGTCTATGAGGATGATGCCAAAGCGCAAATCGCCAATATGGATGCGCTCAAAAAATTATTTAGCACTCAGGTGGAATTTAAACCTCAGAATCTGGGACCGCTCATTAACAGTGACGAGGGCGAATACTGGCCTGGACTTACACTAGACGGGAAATACTTCTACTACACCCGTTCGGCGATGAACAACACCAATTTCAATGAAGACTTTTACAGAGCTGAAATTAAAGATTCGGTATGGGGACCGGGCGTAAAACTTCCTGCTCCGATTAACACCAACGGCAACGAGGGTACTATCTCTATCTCTGCTGATGGTAAAACTGTTTTCTTTTCTTCCAACTACCGCGTCAACGATCAGGGTATTCCGCTCGGACTGGGCAGACAAGATATTTACTTAACGTTTTATAATAATGGCAACTGGTCTAAACCTTTCAATATCGGCGCTCCGATTAACTCCGAACACTGGGATGCTCAGCCTGCTATCAGTCCTGATGGCTTAACGCTTTACTTTACCAGTAACCGTCCCGGTGGCTTTGGTGGGTTCGACCTTTACAGCTCTACCTTTAAAAACGGTGCGTTTCAGGCGCCTGTCAATCTGGGACCGGACATCAACACCAAGGGCAACGAGCAAGCTTCGTTTATGCACTACGACAATCAAACCCTTTACTTTAGTTCCGACGGTCACTTAGGTGCCGGCGGCAGTGATATCTTCGTTGCTAAACGCGGTGAAGATGGCAAATTTTCTAAACCAGTAAACATTGGTGTACCTATCAATACTGAAAAAGATGAGTTAGGATTGATTGTTGATCGCTATGGTAAATTTGGTTACCTCAGTTCTGAAAGACCAGGTGGTTATGGCAGTTTGGATATTTATAAATTCGAGTTACCTCAATCGCTTAAACCAGAACCTGTGAGTTATGTGCAAGGTGTGGTATACGATGCCGTCAGCAAAGCTAAATTAGTGGCTAAAATTGAGTTGACCGATTTAAGTACTGGTAAAGTAATCGCCAATATCGAGAGTCAGAAAGATGGTAGTTTCTTCATTGTTTTGAAATCAAACCGCAACTATATGTTAACGATTGACCAGGTAAATTATCTGTTCTATTCTGCTAATTTCTCATTGAAAGAGCACCCAAACTTAGAGCCTTATCAATTAGATGTTCCTTTAAGAAAACCGGATGTCAATACTGAAGTGGTGTTAAACAATGTCTTCTTTGATGTCGACAAATACGAGCTTAAATCTGAATCGCTTTTAGAGTTGGATAAACTGGTTCATTTACTAAAGAAATTCCCTTTCATGAAGATCGAGATTGGCGGTCACACCGATAATACTGGCGATAAAGCAAAGAATAAAACGCTTTCATTCAATCGTGCTAAAGCTGTTAAAGACTACTTAGTAAAAGCAGGTATAGATGCTACCAGATTAGCGGCTGTTGGTTATGGCGATACGGCTCCGGTTGCTGATAATAAAGACGAAGCCGGCAGAGCAAGGAATAGAAGGACTGTTTTCAAGGTTATGAGTGTTAACTAACTTTTCTTTATTAAAAACCAAAGTATCAACTTGCTTTTTTTTAGTAAATAGTCAATTTTATTGATTACAGTCAAATTGATGTTCCCTGCTCGAGCCGCAGGGATGGCTTATACTTTTTTTATTTTCACTCTATCAAAGTTAAGAGTCAACTTCAATAATTTAGTTTAATTGATGTTCCCTGCTCAAGCCGCAGGGGTGGCTTATACTTTTTTAATTTTCACTCTATCTAAGTTAATAGCCAACTTCATTGATTACAGTCTAATTGATGTTCCCTGCTCGAGCCGCAGGGGTGGCTTATACTTTTTTTATGGCAAAAAAAGTATACAAAAAAGGCCACCACGGGTCAAAATTTTGATTATGGCTTGCCGCTGCAAACCTATACTGCTCGTGGCTGCCATAATCAAAATTCCACGCACCCGTGGACTCCACCCGCATATACGTCTTCGTTTAAAATTTTATATTCAACTTCAATGATTGTAATTTGATGGATGTTCCCTGCTCGAGCCGCAGGGGTGGCATTTACTTTTTTTACTTTCACTTTATCAAAGTTAATAGTCAACTTCAATAATTTAGTTTAATTGATGTTCCCTGCTCATGCCGCAGGGGTGGCTTATACTTTTTTTATGGCAAAAAA
>JAIXYV010000020.1 GCA_027490055.1 Bacteroidota bacterium
CCTATTGTAATGATCTCTTCGTGCCTCAGAGCTATTACAATGGGTGCCCCGGTTTGAATGCATCCGCTGCCATGGGCATAGTATGAATGGCGCATAACGGTCTATTCCATGTGTAGCGGTAAATTTTAATGATACATCAGTTATCGAATGAATACGAGAGCTCTATATGTTAAAGTTCAAATCTTCATCAATACCTCAAACATCTCGCAGAGCGAGACTAACGGATACATAATTATTGCAAAATCTTATTGTGTTCTATGTCTACTCATACGCCGTCGGAGCAACACAATGTCTATGTGTCAAAAATTCCTATCCCGCGTCAGTCAGCAGGCGTCTGAATGAAGGCAATCGGGACTCGCTATCAACAAGGTCCACTTATTAAGTAAAACGTCCACTTATAAAGTTTATGTTTTTTGCTAGTGAAAGTTATCTCATTTTAGTCGCTATGAAAAACATCAACAACACGAAAGAGAACATAAAAAAAGCCTCCGATTTCTCGAAGGCTTTTATATCTTTTGATTGGTTACGTTTCGAATTTGAAAGAGGCTTTACCAACCATTACAAGGCAAAGATAAAGAACTCCAATAAAATTATCAAAAAAATTGACTCATGAATGATGTATGTCTTGGACCAAAATATTGGCTAAAAAATCAAGTTGAAAAAGCTGTGGATCCGTTTAATCCCGGTATTGTGAATGCGGTGGGTATGTTGAACCAGCCCTTCGATGGGAAATGGTTCCTGAGCTCCGTCGAAGGGCGATGCGCAGTCCGCTATCGCTACCTGCTCACTCAATTCTTACTCAGGGACCCGGATTTGCGAATAACAGAGGAAAAAAAAATAAAAAGGTTTTTGTACAAATGATTTTCAATTAAAGGCATAAAAACCTTTTTTTCTCTCCCCATTCAAAACCAAATTAGGGGTCCCTGAGTAAAGCATGAGCAAAGTGGAGCAACATATGATGCAGCGAAGCGAAAGCATATGGCGAAACGACGTCGAATGCTGCATCGAAGGGCCGTGATTACTGATTGTTTTTTTCGTCGATGTTCTTGCGGCGATGCATGCCTGCTTCATCACCGGCGCCGCTGAGGGCCAGCCTGTCCCGAATTGTGCGACGCAGGAGCTCTAATACGGGAGTCTGGAAAGTTTATCCTTCTTTAATGAAAGTTTCTGCAGCATCGCTGATGCATTAAGCTTTGAGTCTATACGAAGCTCTATATGTTAAAATACAAATTATCCTCTACACCCTAACAACTCGCGGAGCGAGGCTAACGGATAATTGAATGGAGAACAAACTTAATGTGTTCTATGTCTACTATCCATTGTGGGCCTATGTGTCAAAAAAATAAGCATCAACACCCCAAACAACTCGCGGAGCGAGACTAACGGATAATTGAATGGAGAACGATCTTAATGTGTTCTATGTCTACTACCCCATTGTGGTCCTATGTGTCAAAAAAACGTTTCTTCATCAATATCTCAAAACATCTCGCAGAGCGAGACTAACGTATACATAATGCTTGCAAGATCTTATTGTGTTCTATGTCTATTACCGTGGACCGCGGGTCCGACGGCTACCGATCGGACCAACATAATGTCTATGTGTCCCCTAGCGGAGCGTCAGCAGGCGTCAGCCCCAATAACCAATAACCAATAACAAATAACCAATACCCCCATAGGGGTAAATACCAACATAGGTGTCTTAGCATTAAAGAAACAATAAATTATATCAATAAAAGTCAATAAGCATTATGAAACACCACATTATTTCAGTTATTATTTTTTTCAGTACCATCTTCCTTTTAAGCGCGTGCGACGATGATCGTTTTTTAATTAAAGGCAGTGGTAGCAATGTCGAAAACAGTCGCAATCCCGGTAACTTTAAAGGGATTAGTTTGTGCATCAGCGCAACGGTTGAAGTGCGCCGCGATAGTGTCTATAGAGTCGAGCTTGTCGGTCAGCAAAATATCCTGAATGTGATAGAGACACGCGTGAGTGGCGAAGAATTGAACATAAGTCTCGAACGCGGTACCAGCATCAGAAAACACAATCCAATTACCATTCGCATCTATATGCCTGATATCAATAAGGTCAATGTCAGCGGTAGCGGCGATGTAAAGTATATTGATGATTTTGATTCTAAAGATCTGAACACCATCGTCAGTGGAAGTGGTAGTATCACTTGCAGAGGGACCGTTACAAACAGATTTACCGCCAATATCAGCGGCTCTGGAAACATAAGACACAGTGGAACTGGTACATGCAGCAGCGCTGATTATACCATCAGTGGCTCTGGAAATATTTATGCCGAGTGGTTGAAAGTTGACAATGTGAATGCCAAGATCAGTGGGTCTGGCGATATGTGGATAGATGCCGAAAGACAGCTCGATGCCAGTATCTCTGGTAGTGGCAGCATCCATTACAGAGGAACACCGAATAAAAATATCAGTATTTCTGGTAGTGGAAAAGTAGAAGCTTTATAATACAGTAGAAAGTACAATATCTTTGTGATATAATTAAAACAAAACATGGGTAATACGACCTCGTATAAAATTGATGCCGCTGAATATGAAATTGTATTCAGGCAGTACTACGAAAGTCTGTGTCATTATGCCAATACGTGGATGAAAGATATGGATGCTGCAGAAGAAATTGTGCAGGGTACATTCGTCAAACTCTGGGAAAAAAAAGAATCACTCAACATCGAAATCTCCCTGAAATCTTACCTCTACAAATCGGTTTATCACGCTTCGCTGAACGAAATCAAGCATCAGAACGTTAAAAACAAATACATCAATATGCACAACAATGAAGAGCCTTTAGACAATATGCAATCTGTCTCTCAGATCAGAGATCTGGAGCGCCGCATCGATCAGGCCCTGCAGAAACTGCCCGAACAGTGCCGTCTGGTCTTTCAGATGAGTCGGTTCAGACAATTAAAATACCGCGAAATCGCCGATGTCTTAAATATATCTGTCAAAACCGTAGAAAATCAAATGGGAAAAGCCCTCAAAATTATGCGCAGTAACCTGGCTGATTATCTGGGTATCTTGCTCCTAATCCTCAACCTTCTAATTAATAACATCACATGGTAAGCGAAGATATCATTGTAAAATGCCTCGCCGGCGAAGCCGATCAGCACGAACTAAGCTTGCTCGAAAGCTGGAGAAATGCCTCTGCCGATAACGAAAAAACCTATCAGCAAATGGCCAAACTATGGCAACATAGTGCTAACATCGAATCGCGCACAAATATTGATACCGATGCTGCCTGGCAGAAAGTGCAAAACAAGATTCAAGATCCTGTAAAAGTCGTTCAATGGCCCGTAAAATGGCTGGCTGCTGCGTCGGTTGTATTGCTAATCGGTCTCAGTATCTTCTTCTTCAGATCGCCTCAAAAAGAAAACTTACTAAGCACTGTAGCAAGTTCTGCTCAGCAAAAAATTGTTCTGAAAGATGGCTCTGAAGTGACACTCATGAAAGGCGAAATTCAATATCCTGAACAATTTAAAAATGGCAAAAGACAGGTTATTCTAAAATCTGGAACCGCCTACTTTGATATCAGTAAAGACAGCGCTCATCCTTTTGAAATCACTTGTCAGCAAACCACTGTTACAGTGCTGGGTACCGAGTTCGAAATCAAAAATGAAGGGAGTCATACTTATGTTAGCGTTAACGAAGGAAAGGTGCGCTTTTCAACGCCATCTGGTACCAGTATCCTGACAGCTGGCATGTTTGCCGATTATAACGCCGACAATCAATCTCTGAACACAGGCTCTGGCTTCTCTAAAAATACCACTGCTTACGCTACCCGACAATTAAGCTATTCTGGCAGCAGCCTTCAAACCGTGGTAAATGACCTTAAACGTTTCTATCCAAACTACAAAATTGAAGTGCCGCCTGCTATTGCTCAGTGTAAAATTAGCGGCGACTATAACCTCGAAGAGGGTCTGCAAAATATCCTTCTGGTTCTGGCAGCTACTCTAAACGCCGAACTGGAATTTTCAGAAAAACAACATACCGCTATCATTAAAGGAGGTATGTGCACACCATGAAATCTTTAGCGTTATTGGTTTTATTGATATTTTCTTCAAATAATATCAATGCTCAGAATCAAACCCCTATTCTTGAAAGAAAAGTAACGGTAAAGGTGATAAACGAACCGCTCGGTAAAGCCTTAAACATCTTGTCTGAAACAGCGAAATTCAATTTCTCCTACAGCACGCAGATTGTTAAGGTCAACAAAATGGTCAGTATTCACGCCGAAAACAGAAGCGTTAAAGAGATTCTTGATCAGCTTTTGGGCAATGAAATGACGTATCAGCAAATTGGGAATCACCTGGTCATTCAGAAGAAAATTGTACCCCGTTCTACCAGCTCGGTTTCGGGGAATTCAAAAACACCTACGCGTTATGATCTTGTTGTTTCAGGGTATATACGCGATCTGAATTCTGGTGATGGTATCAGCAATGTCAGTATCTACCATAAACCTAGTCTGGCTAATACTTTGAGCGGCGACTTCGGTTACTATAAAATCAGTCTGAGTTCAAAAACACCTGATATAGAATTGCAAATTCGCCGCGATCAGTACCTGGATACGGTGATAAAAATTACTCATTCAGGAAATGGTGTAATCGAACAGCCTATCAATTTGCAATCGCGAATACTACCTAAAGAAGATATCCTCATTTCATCAAGTGATACGGCAGTTCTATTGATTAATGACAGCTCTAATATCATCACACTTCCAAATGATACCATCAGCAAAAAACCGCGACTGGTATGGATAGATTCACTAAAGAAAATTAAAGTGGAAGACACTAAAATCGGACAGTGGTTAATTGGTGCTTACCAGCGTGTGATTAATACCAATATCCGCGATTCGTTTGATCGCGACTGGCAGGTGACTTTCGTGCCTCCGCTTGGAACCAACGGTTCATTAAGTGGACTGGTACAAAACAAATTATCGTTTAATGTTTTGTTAGGCTATAATGGCGGTTTGTATGGCGTCGAGTTCGGTGGTATTTTAAACTTTATTCGTCAGGATGTTTATGGCGCTCAGTTTTCGGGAATCGGCAATATAGTAGGTCGAAATACCGAAGGTGCTCAGTTTGCCGGCGTTTTCAATCACAATCTCGGCGATGTAAGGGCTTTTCAGGCAGCAGGATTTTACAACTACAACCATCAAAATTCTGAAGGCGTTCAAATGGCAGGATTTATGAATGTCAATCGCGGCTCATTAGATGGTGTTCAAGTAGCAGGCTTTGGAAACCTTGCTGCGCAATATGCCAGAGCCGTTCAGATTGGAGGATTCATGAACATTGCTGATGAAATTGATGGCGGTCAGATCGCAGGATTTATCAATATTGCCCGTAAAGTAAGAGGTTTCCAGATTGGCGTCATCAATATTGCTGATAGCTCTGAAGGCATTGCTATTGGCATTGTTAATTTTATAAAAAATGGCATTCACCAACTCGAATTTAGCTACAGCGATTTATCGCAATATGGAGTAGCCTACCGCTCGGGTTCTGGTCGCTTCTACAGTGTGGTTTCCTTTAACTCGCAGCTCCCCTACAGCGATACAGGCACGCTGATGTGTTATGGTTTTGCCGTCGGTCACAGAGCGCGCTTGGGTAAACATTTTTACTGGACCACCGATATCGGTACACAACACATGACGTACAACTTAAAATCTGACCATCTCAACTTACACAACAAGTTAAGCACCGGACTGGAAATTCAGTTGTTCAAAGGATTTTCCATCTTCGGCACTGCCAGCTTAAACCACACCATCAACGACGCAACAGATCCGCGTTATGACAATGGTTTTTCAAAACTAGGCACAGATGTATTATGGAACAATCACGGTCGCTACGAACAAAAAGCCTGGTTGGGTTATAGTGTGGGTGTTAGGTTGTTTTAAACCCTTAGAAATCTCCCCACACTCACACTCAACCTCACCC
>JAIXYV010000017.1 GCA_027490055.1 Bacteroidota bacterium
AAAATAAAGCTAGAAACCCCAATGGCCAATATTTATTATTTATCATAGCTATTTCTTATATCTCTTAATGCCTTTTTTAGTTCGTTTAGCCTTTCTTCATTCTCAATAAAGAAACTGTATTCATGTACTTCCGATTCATCTTTTCTTAGTTTGAAAAAAATTTCATTGACTCCTGAGGCAACAGATAGCATTCCTATCATAGAGGGTAACCTCCAATTGCTTCGGCCTTCATAATTGTTATCTAAAAAAACAATTTTAAAACTTTCAAAATCGTGAAATTTAAAATCTGATTTCGTTTCAATTTTTATATTTTTTTCTGTAATCTCCAATATGCCAATTTGTACCCATTTGTTTTCATAATACCCAATCATTATTCCAACAATAACAACCATTATTGCTAATATTCCATAAAAGTAATAAACAAATTCTGGAATCAGTAATTTAATGCTATATAAATTAAATAATATATATTCAAGGATTCCCCCTATTAAACAAGATATAATAATAAAGTATAATAAAATTATTTTGATTTTTTGATTAATTGAAACAGCTTTTTTATTGTATTCTATCAATTTAAATGATATCATTATGTTTCCCATTTCAGTTTCCACAAATTTAATTGTTCTTTTTGAAAATTGAAATTTTTTGTTTTGTACTTGCCCTGGTCTGCGGGGTACCCCTTATCACAAACTAAACTCCGGGGGGGCCTGAGTAAAGGTTGAGCCATTGCGAGTTCAGCGAGACATGTGTCGAAACCTGCATCGAAGGGCCAATATTTTTCAATAAAGTAATGGTCGATGTTAAAATATTGAGTTTTAAAAATGGGATTTTCCCTCTCCCTATTCAATACTTGTGTATAACAAATTATGAAATGCGTGTACCTTTGCATTTTGGCAGAATTTACTCCTGCCACAAAGCATTTTTAACCCAATAAATAGTCTATTAGAAGCGTGCAGATGAACCACCCACCTTACCTGGATAAATTGAATGATGTGCAGCGAGAAGCAGCAATGAATATTAACGGTCCCGTTATGATAATTGCGGGCGCTGGCTCTGGTAAAACCAGAGTGCTGACCTACCGTATCGCCCACATCATTAAACAAGGCAATGATGCTTTCAATATCCTGGCGCTTACCTTCACCAATAAGGCAGCTCGCGAAATGAAAGAACGTATCGAGTCGGTTGTGGGTACCGAAGCCCGCAATATTTGGATGGGTACCTTTCACTCGGTTTTCGCCAAAATTTTGCGTATCGAAGCAGAAAAAATTGGCTATCCCCGCGACTTCACCATCTATGATACCGATGATGCTAAAAGTCTCATCAAAACCATTCTTAAAGAGATGAACCTGGATGAGAAGTTGTACAAACCGGGACTGGTATACAACCGTATCAGTAACTGTAAAAATAACCTCATCACCCATAAAGAATATATTTCTATTCCAGATCTTTTAGAAGCCGATGCGTCTTCTGGTCGTCCGCTTATCTCTAAAATTTTTGCTGCTTACCAGTCGCGTTGCTTTAAAGCCGGTGCTATGGATTTCGATGATTTATTGCTTAACACCCACCGCTTGTTTAAAGAGCATGCCGATGTTTTGTATAAGTATCAGCACAAGTTTAAATACATCATGGTGGATGAGTATCAGGATACCAATCTCTGCCAGTATATGATCGTTAAAAGTCTGGCCAATATGTACGAAAATATTTGTGTGGTGGGCGACGATTCACAGAGTATCTACAGCTTCCGCGGTGCCAATATTCAAAACATCCTGAACTTCGAAAAAGACTATCCGGATCTGAAGGTGTTTAAACTCGAACACAATTACAGAAGTACCGCAACTATTGTTAACGCCAGTACCAGCATCATTGCCAATAACAAAGAGAAACTGGATAAACATATCTATACCGATAATCCGGATGGTGATAAGATTTCTGTTATGCGCCTGCCGAGTGATAACGAAGAAGGTAAGGCTGTTGCTACCAGTATTTTTGAAGAAAAAAATCAAAGAAGACTCAATAATTCAGACTTCGCAATATTATACAGAACCAATGCTCAGAGTAGAGCGTTCGAGGAATCATTGCGCAAAATGAATATCAAATACCGTGTGTATGGGGGTATCAGTTTCTATCAGCGCAAAGAGGTAAAAGATTTAATTGCTTATCTCCGTTTGGTGGTCAATCCCAACGACGAAGAAGCACTGAAGCGTATCATCAATTATCCGGCACGTAAAATTGGCGCTACAACTATTGATAAGTTAGTGGTGTTAGCAGCCGAGAACGAAGTGCCGGTCATGGAGATTGTTAAGAATGCTCATATGTTCCCGATTCTGGGAAGTGCTGTCGCTCATATCCGCGATTTCAGTATGATGATAGGCAGTTTCCAAACCATGCTCAAAGCAAAGAATGCTTATGAGATTGCTGAGTATGTTGCCAAACAATCGACTTTATTAAAAACCCTTTACGAAGACAAAACGGTAGAAGGGGTTTCGAAATACGAAAACATTGTCGAGTTGCTCAATGGTATCAAAGAGTTTACAGAAGATGATACCAACGAAAATGAAAAAACACTATCGGTTTTCCTGCAGGATATTGCCTTGTACACCGATGCAGATAAGGATGATGATGGGGATGATAAAGTGACGATGATGACCATTCACAGCAGCAAGGGATTGGAGTTTAAGCATGTGTATGTGGTGGGACTGGAAGAAAACTTGTTTCCAAGTCAGTTAAGTCTGAGCTCGCGACAAGAGCTGGAAGAAGAGCGCAGGTTGTTCTATGTTGCTATTACCAGGGCCGAAGAAAAACTGACTTTGTCGTATGCGACATCCAGGTTTAAGTATGGCAATTTGATACCATGCGAGCCAAGTCGTTTTCTGGAAGAAATAGATCCGAAATACCTCGATATGTCAGGGGTTGTCAACGCTCGTCAGGAGACCATGTTCAGACCAAAAGAAAAGCAGGATGCAAAATCGTTTGGGACAGGTTATGGCATGAATGTCGGCAAGGCAGTATCGCGACCATTGCCGCAGGTAAAGGTGTCAGAAAATTTTGCGCCCAGCGATGCTTCAGCCATTGCAGAGGGGCAGACCGTCGAGCACCAGCGCTTCGGGATGGGTAAGGTAATGAAGCTTGAGGATACAGGAGATAATAAAAAAGCCATGATAGAATTTGAGGGATTAGGAACTAAAACCTTAGTACTCAAATTTGCTAAGTTGATGATACATCCATAAAAAACAATAAATTTGCAGCATGAGACAATACTTAAGTTTACTTTTTATTCTGACAATCGTGTCGGCACAGGCACAGTTAACGCCCGTGCTTAAAAATAAGAGAGGCATTGCCATTCTACCACAGCAAGGCGAATTCAGCATTGGTTTTGGTGTGAACCCGGTGTTTACCTATTTCGGTAATTTCTTTAATGGCAGTAACAGCAATAATTTCCCCGCTACTGGCTATGCAGCACCTAATCAGATGCTGGCATTGAAGTATATGAAGACCAATGATAAAGCTTACAGAGCGAATTTCAGAATCGCCTACAATAACGATGTGTTGTCTTTCAATGTGAAAGATATGAGTCCTGGCGCCGATGTTAATGCCGTTGTAACAGACAAGCAAAAGCGCAGCAGCAGTTTTATAGGCTTAGGTCTTGGAGCAGAGCGCAGGAAAGGGCAGGGACGTATTCAGGGAATTTACGGTTTAGAAGGCTTAATTAGCTATGCTTCAGGCAGTAGCATTAAGTATGAATACGGCAATAAATTGGAAAATCTGGACACTGGTATCATCAGAGTTAAGAAACAAAAGGCATCTTCCTTATTTTCAGTGGGTTTCAGAGCATTTGCTGGTGTGGAATACTTTATAGCGCCAAAATTATCTCTGGGTGCCGAGTTCGGCTACGGACCATCGATTGGCTTCAGAGGAACATCCGAGCAAACCATGGAACAGCACGATTTTGCTAAGGCTGAGACCGTAGAAACAGTTAATAGTTTGTCTCCAAAATCGACCAATTTCACCCTGGATACCGATAATTACAACGGAATTCTGAAGATGCTGTTTTACTTTTAACAAGAAAAACCTTTGAATTTGAGGAAAAAATGGTATATTTGCACCAAAATTATCAATACATAAAAATGAAAAAACTTAACAATCTTTGGATTATTGTAGCTGCGGTAACGATTGCTTTAAGCTCTTGCTATAAAGAAGGACCTGCAATTTCTCTGAGAGCAAAAAGAGACAGACTAGCCAATGAGTGGATCTGCACAGATTACACAGTTGACGGTCAGGCTGCAGATTCTTTAAAGAAATCTTTCTATATTGGCGATTCTTTGACATTGGTATTAAACATTTCCAGAAGCAATACATACAACATGAACATGCAGTATACTAAAGAGTATTCTGAAAAGAACAATGGTGCATTATTGAATCTTAAAACCAATTTCACAAACAAATTATACATTGTTTTAATGGGTAATTTAACTGACAACAACGTGTTATGGCAGAACATCAGCAATGGAGGTAAATGGTCTTTCCAGGATAAATTCAGAAAAGTTGAATTTAGCAGTCCGATGGGCGATTTGTCAAAAGCAGATGGTCAGAAGCTTTTCACAGCTGATGTGTTAATGCTGAAAAACAAAAACATTAAATTACAATACGATTTGAATGGTAAATCACATACCATCACTTTCGAACCTTTAAACAAAGAGATCGTTAAGTAATCTTAACCCAAAATATTTAAAAGTCCCGAACCAGTTTCGGGACTTTTTTTTTGTCATATATTTCTCTACCTTTGACCTAGGAAAATGTCGGATTTATTTCAATACAACACGCAGTCTAAAAAGCTTATCATCTCTGAATATGGCCGTTCTTTTCAGGACATGGTCGAACATGTTTTGAGTATAGCCGATAGAGACAAACGCCTTAAAATGTCGGAGGCTTTAATCTCTGTCATGGAGATTCTGAATCCAAGTGTTAAAGAGCAGGCAGATTACAAGCAAAAGTTGTGGGATCACCTGCACATCATCTCCGAGTTTAAACTGGATGTCGATGGTCCGTATCCTGCACCTGAACAAAATAAAATACATCAGAAGCCAGATAGAGTAGAGTACCCTTCACTGCCGATTAAATTCCGTTTCTACGGACGTAATCTTCAATTCATGGTGCAGAAAGCGACTAATCTGGAAAATGCTGAATTACAGGGAGAGTTTTTAAATCTTTTAGCCAGTTTCATGACTAACTCATCGCGCAACTGGAACAACGAAAACCTCTCAAATAATCAATTGGCTGAACACCTGGAAGCACTTTCTCAAAATAAACTGAAGGTGAATCCAGAAGAACTCGAAATTACCCTCGAACAGCGCAAGAAGAAATTCTTCAAGCACAACAATAACAACAGCGGCGGTAATAGCGGTGGCGGCAAGTTCCACAAAAACAAAAAGTACAACAACTACAAGAAATAAGGTATCTCTGATGGCAACATTCAAAGTAAGTGGTGGCAAAAAACTCAAGGGAGAAATTATACCCCAGGGTGCCAAAAATGAGGCTTTACAAATCCTCTCAGCTGTTTTATTAACCCCCCAGGAAGTTATAGTTAAAAACATCCCTGTTATCAGAGATGTAATGAAATTGATAGAGTTGCTCGGCGACTTAGGGGTAAAGGTTAAAAAAATCACCGATGATACCTACAGTTTCATAGCAGACGATATCAATCTGGAATTTCTGAATTCTGAAGAGTTTAAAGCGAAAGGCGCCGGACTCCGTGGATCAATCATGATCATCGGTCCGCTGCTGGCGCGCTTCGGTAAAGGCTATATCCCTAGTCCTGGTGGCGACAAAATCGGAAGACGCCGTCTGGATACCCACTTCATCGGTTTCATGAAACTGGGTGCCAAATTTGAATACCTGCCTAACGATCAGTTTTATAAAGTTACCGCAGAAAATGGTAAACTAAAAGGTACCTACATGCTGTTAGATGAGGCCTCTGTTACCGGTACTGCCAATATATTAATGGCAGCAGCGCTTGCCGAAGGTACTACTACCATCTATAACGCAGCATGTGAACCTTATCTGCAGCAGTTGTGTAAAATGCTTAACCGTATGGGAGCCAAAATCACTGGTATAGGCAGTAACCTGCTAACCATTGAGGGTGTTGACTCTCTGGGCGGCACCGAGCATACCATGCTGCCGGATATGATTGAAATCGGTAGTTTTATCGGTTTAGCGGCGATGACTGAAAGTGAAATTACCATCAAGAATTGTCGTATCCCAGAACTGGGTATTATACCAGATACCTTCAGACGCCTGGGCATACAGTTGGAATACCGCGGCGATGATATCTTCATTCCGTCTCAGTCGCACTACGAAATTGAATCTTTCATTGATGGCAGTATCCTTACCATTGCCGATGCGCCATGGCCTGGATTTACGCCCGATCTGATTAGTATTATATTGGTAACAGCCACACAGGCAAGAGGAAATGTGCTGATCCATCAGAAGATGTTTGAAAGTCGCTTGTTCTTCGTCGACAATCTAATTGATATGGGAGCTAAGATTATTCTTTGTGATCCGCATCGCGCCAATATTATGGGATTGGATAAAAAAGTGCCTTTAAAAGGAATTACAATGAGTTCGCCTGATATCAGAGCTGGTGTAGCAATGCTTATAGCGGCTATGAGTGCCAATGGTGTCAGTACAATTCGCAATATCGAACAAATTGACAGAGGCTATCAGTACATTGATCAGCGTCTGAATAATATTGGTGCGGATATTGTAAGAATAGACTAAAGTCATTCGCCATGT
Source organism: Bacteroidota bacterium (assembly GCA_027490055.1). GTDB lineage: Bacteria > Bacteroidota > Bacteroidia > NS11-12g > UBA955 > JABMMZ01. The sequence continues at coordinate 6,790 of JAIXYV010000017.1, forward strand.
TAAGCAGTCAAATTTTCAAAGCTGGTTTAGTTCTAACACTAATAGCAGTTTTATCTGCCTTCAGTAGATCTGAGCCTGAGCTAAGTGCCTTGCCAAAGGTGTATGCCGATTCATTAGATATTTCAAAATACAAGGGCAAGGTAGTCATTATAAATTTCTGGGCATCCTGGTCGAAAGCCAGCAGAGCCGAAAATAAAAATGTCGTTCGTGTCTACGAAAAATACCGTCAGAATTCTAAGTTAGTATTTGTAAGTGTGTCATTAGATACCGATGCAAAGGCCTGGAAATCGGCCATAGAAGAAGATGAAATGGCATGGCCTGATCATATCTGTGATTTCAAAAAATACAGTTCACCCATTGCGGCTCAATACGGAGTAAGCACCTTACCCAAATTGCTTTTAATTGACAAAACTGGCAAGACACACTTGTCAGGATCAAAGATGGGAGATATCGAAAGTGCCATAGAAACCTTGATGAAATAGGTAATTGCGTCAACTTGTCATATTTTAAGCCTTGGCAATGTATTTGCAAAGTACTGCGTGTATGACGGAAGAGCAAAATAACATCGAGAATCCTGAGAACGAAGCAGTCAATAACGACAATGCTGCGACAGAAAATACTTCAGTCCCGGAGCAGTCTGAAACTGACACACTAAAAGCACAGCTTCAGGAGGCTAATGATAAATTTTTAAGATTGTATGCTGAGTTTGATAACTACAAGCGCAGAACCATGAAAGAGCGCGCAGAACTTTTGCAAACGGCTGGAAAAGATGTCATGCTGGCATTATTGCCTGTGATAGATAATTTTGAGCGTGCTCAGAAGGCGGCTGATTCGACTTCAGATTTGGAAGCGTATAAAGAAGGTGTGAAATTGATTCACCATCAGTTTAGTTCCATTTTACAAGCGCGAGGTTTGCAAACAATAGACAGCATTGGCAGCGATTTCAATGTCGATTTACACGAGGCAATTACGAATATTCCGGCACCTTCAGAAGAGATGAAAGGTAAGGTGATTGACGAAACTGAAAAAGGTTACACATTAAACGGTCATGTTATTCGCTTTGCGAAAGTGATTGTAGGAGAATAATTAACACAAAACATTTTGGCTAAAAGAGATTTTTACGAGATACTGGAAGTAAGCAAGAGCGCTTCTGCAGACGAAATTAAAAAGGCCTACAGAAAGATGGCTATTAAATATCATCCAGATAAAAATCCGGGTGATAAGGCTGCTGAAGAAAAATTCAAGGAAGCAGCAGAGGCTTATGAGGTATTGAGCGATGCCAGTAAAAAGCAACGTTACGACCAATACGGTCATGCCGGCATGGGTAGCAGTGGCGGAGGCTTTAACGGTGGAGGCATGAACATGGATGATATCTTCTCGCAATTTGGAGATGTCTTCGGTGGTGGTGGCTTTGGTGATTTCTTTGGCGGTTCCTCTGGTCGCGGTGGTCGCACACGCGCCAATGTTGGAAGTAACATCCGCATAAAATTAAAACTCACTTTCGCTGACATCAAAAATGGTGTCGAGAAAAAAATCAAATACCGCAAACTGGTGGTTGCAAAGGGCACAACTTTCAAAGAGTGTTCTACCTGTAAAGGTGCTGGTCAGGTTAACCGTGTTACCCAGACTTTCCTTGGTCACATGCAAACTGTTAGTGCTTGTCCGACATGTGGCGGTAGTGGTAAAATGATTAATAACAGACCTGCTGGTGCAAACGAACAGGGACTGGTATACGAGGAGATTGAGACAACCATTAAAATTCCGGCAGGGGTGATGGAAGGCATGCAATTATCTATCAATGGTAAGGGCAATGCGGCTCCGGGTGGTGGAATTGATGGTGATTTATTGATACTGATTGAAGAAGAACGCCATGCTGAACTGGAAAGACAGGAGCAGCATGTAATTTATAATTTAGCCATCTCGGTAGTTGATGCCATTTTAGGTTGCAGCGTTGAGGTGCCTACCATCGATGGAAAAGCAAAAATCAGCATAGAACCAGGTACTCAGAGTGGCAAGGTATTGCGACTAAGAGCTAAGGGTTTCCCTGAGGTAAATGGCTACCACACTGGCGATCAGTTAATCAAAGTCCACATCTGGATTCCAAAAAAGGTGAGCGCAGAAGAGACAGAGATGTTGAAGAAACTTAGTGCTTCTGAGAATTTTTCATCGAAGAATGCGAAGAAGGATAAGGGGTTTTTTGACAAGATGAAAGATTATTTCGGATAATCCTCTTACTCAGCCCACACCTGTGCTAAATGCACGATCGTCTCTACCGCTTTTTCCATATCCTGAACGCTTACATACTCACGTCTTGAATGAATGGCCATTTCGCCAGTAAAGATGTTCGGACATGGCATGCCCATAAACGATAAACGCGATCCGTCTGTACCGCCTCTGATGCTTTCTATCACTGGTGTCATACCTGCTCTGCGATAAGCTTCTTCTGCATTACTCATAACAAATGGATATTGATCCAGCATTTCTTTCATGTTGCGGTATTGCTCTTTAAAAACAGCGGTATATTGCGAACCCGGAAAGGCTTCTGTAGCGGCTTTAGCTAATGCTTCTAATTGCGCTTCGTGTTCTGCTAATTTCGCCGTTTCAAAGTCGCGTACAATAAACTGTATCGTCGCTTTCTCTACCGCTGCTTCAAAATGCACAGCGTGCACAAAACCCTCCATGCCTGCGGTCGACTCAGGGCACCAGGTATCTTTAGGTAATGAATTCATAAAGTAGGAAGCGACTTTAATTGCCGATACCATCTTGTCTTTGGCATAACCAGGGTGAGCGCTAATGCCATCAAATACGATGGTAGCACCATCTGCCGAAAACGATTCGCCTTCAAGGACACCTCTCGGACCGCCATCAAGTGTGTAGCCAAACTGAGCGCCGAGTTTATTCATATCTACCTTGTTAACACCTCTTCCAATCTCTTCATCTGGGGTAAATAATAAACGTATTTTACCGTGTTCTATTTCGGGATGCTGCATCATATAATTGGCGAAATCCATAATGATGGCAACGCCAGCTTTGTCGTCGGCACCCAGCAAGGTTTTGCCAGAAGCTGTAATGATATCATCGCCAATTCTTTCTTTGAGATAGGTGTGGTCTTCAATGGTCAGAAATAAATCTGGTGCATCAGCATAGCCGATAGGCGAGCCATCAAAGTTTTTATGCAAGACAGGTTTAACGTTTGCGCCAGTAACATCCGGAGCAGTGTCAACATGCGAACAGAAACAAATGGTTGGAATATCTTTATTGCTCGTAGCAGGAATAGTTGCGTAAACATACCCATACTCGTCGAGTTCAGCATCACTAATTCCCATAGCAAGTAGCTCTTCAACAAGTATTTTGCTGAGGTCTTTCTGCTTCATCGAAGAAGGTTGAGTGTCTGAATTTGGGTCGGCTTCAGTATCGATTTGAACATAGCGCATGAAACGCTCTGCAGCTGTATGGAGGTAATTCGAAATAGACATAATAGTAGTACAAAACTAATGGTAATTTCATTAGTTACATAATAGAAAAGAAGTAAAATAGAAGGATTACTTATAGGCTACAGCTTTTGCTGCTTCTACAATTTTAGCCACGCTTGGCAGGTAGGCATCAACTAAGGTTGGAGCATATGGCAGCGGCACATCCTGAGAGCAGATTCTTCTGATTGGCGCATCGAGGTAATCGAAGGCATGTCTTTGAACCTGATAGGTGATTTCTGAGCTGATAGAGGCTAATGGCCATGCTTCTTCAACAATAATCAAACGATTGGTTTTCTTGATAGAGTTGATGATGGTTTCGTGGTCGAGCGGACGAACAGTTCTTAGATCGATTACTTCAGCATTAATGCCTTCAGCTGTCAACGCAGCAACCGCTTCGTTTACTCTAAGCATCATTTTACCAAATGATACGATAGTAACATCGGTGCCTTCTTTAGCAATGTGCGCTTTGCCAAGTTCTAACACATATTCTTCTTCAGGTACTTCACCTTTTAAGCCATACATCTGTTCGCTTTCCATGAAGATGATAGGGTTGCCATCTCTGATAGAAGCTTTTAGTAAACCTTTAGCATCATAAGGATTTGACGGAACAACCACTTTTAAGCCAGGGGTGTTAGCGTACCAGTTTTCAAAGTTCTGTGAGTGCTGAGCACCAAGTTGACCAGCGCTGCCGGTTGGACCTCTGAAAACCATATGGCATTTATACTGACCAGCAGTCATGCTGTTCATTTTAGCGGCACTGTTAATTACCTGGTCGATGGCAACAAGAGAGAAGTTAAAGGTCATGAATTCTACAATTGGAATTAAACCATTCATAGCAGCACCTACTGCAATACCAGCAAAACCTAATTCAGCAATTGGCGTGTCAATAACACGTTTGGCTCCGAATTCGGCCAGCATACCCTGACTAACTTTGTAAGCGCCATTGTATTCGGCAACTTCTTCACCCATTAAGAATATGCGCTCGTTTCTGCGCATTTCTTCATTCATAGCTTCTCTTAAGGCTTCGCGGAACTGAATTTCTCTCATTGTTTTCGACTATTGGAACGGCAAAAATAGTCTTTTGCCTGCAATTACAAAAACAATACGCTGCCTTTTTGAAATAGGGGCTTTCTATACAGGTATCAATTCTTTTAACAGGTTTTTTTTAAGGTCAATGTTCAATACCTTTGCAGCCCCAATGGCAAAGAATAAGCTTAAGAAATTTAACGAGTACGAAACCTTCCCCAATACTTTTGATGCCCGCAACCAATTAAAAGGTAAGTGGCATTCAGAGGTGTTTAAAAATAATAATCCAATAACACTGGAACTGGCTTGCGGAAGAGGGGAGTACACCATTGGTTTGGCTAAACTGTTCCCTGATCGCAATTTTGTAGGGATAGATGTTAAAGCTTCGAGAATGTGGCAGGGCGCTAAATACGCCATTGAAAACAACTTGCCCAATGTGGCTTTTATTCGAATTCAGATCGATTTTTTAAATGACTATTTCGCTGATGGCGAAGTAGACGAAATATGGATTACTTTCCCTGATCCTCAACCTCAGAAACCCAGAGAGAAACAGCGCTTGACGTCGCCTAAGTTTTTAGGAAAGTACTATACCTTGCTCGGAAAGAACAAAGCGATTAATCTTAAAACAGATAGCGATTTCTTATTTACTTATACGCTTAAAACCCTTGAGCCAATTCCGATGCAAGTCAAAGAATTGCTCTTTAATATCGACGAGAAAGAAGATTTGCAGGAAGAGTTAAAGATCAGGACTTACTACGAAAAGATGTGGCGCGAAAAAGGTATTATTATTAAATACCTGCGTTTCGTTTTTGCTTAGTCTTCTGACTCGAATCGCTCGAGGTATTCGGTCCAGTCAGCTTGATTTCTGGTCCCAGGCTGATCCTCTGTTTGTCCCAGTAAAGAAAGGCCTCTAAACTCGCTGGCATCTTCAGTAAGTGTCAATGATTGAAAGATAACGGGTTTGTCGCTCAGTCCAATCAATTGCTTGTAGACGTCCATATTTTCAGTTAATAGGATATCAGCTTTTTCAATACTCGGGTGATGGGCTGTGTCGTTGACCACCACAATGGTTTTTAAACCTGTTTCAAACAGATTGAGGTCGCTGTACGTAGCTGGAATTTGCACCACCTGTATGGATAGTAGTTTAGTGAAATCGGTGATCCATTCAAGGGGTTGTTCGCCAAATTCGCCAACGAGGGCAGGACCGTTAATCCATGAAATAATAGATTGCGCTTTACCTGGTTCGATATAAGAAGGCGAAGAGGGGTCGAAGTTAAATCCAATAAAATCGGCCCACATGCCTGCAGCATATCTGGCGTCTGATAAATTACTGATACTGGAAAATTTAAGTAGGAATGGGTAGTTCATGTTTAATTAAACTTTATGGCCTTAACCGGATCGATCTTATTGATGAGTCGCACCGGCAACAAAAGCGACAATAAGCAGATACTGATGGTGCCGATATTAACTGCCAGCAGATGGCTCCAGTGCAATGAGACTGGCACAAAAGGCAAATAATAGGTTTCCTGTGATAAGGTAATAATTTTGAAATGGTCTTGCAGATAAATCAAACTTAATCCGAGTACATTGCCAAACAAAAGTCCGAGGAAAAGGATATATGCCGCATGGTTCAGAAAGATACGTTTAATCATTCGGTTATTGCTGCCCAGTGCTTTAAGGACTCCTACCATATTGGTACGTTCAATAATTAATATGAGCAATGCCGTCATCATATTGATACAGGCAACGATGATCATTAAAGTCAGGATAATGGTGATGTTCTGATCGAGGTAGCCCAGCCAGTCGAAGATCTGGGGATTGAGTTGCACCAGACTTTCTGAGTTCAGCGTTTGGGGCAAGTCGCGGTTAAGTAATTTGTTAGTTGCCTGCACCTGTTTGAAGTCTTTTGTCTGCACTTCGTAATGGGTTATTTCAGGGCGTTTTTGTGCAAATATTCTTTGCATTTCGCGCAAGCTTCCAATGATGTATAAGTTGTCATTTTCTTCCAGTCCCGTTTCATATATGCCAGTAACGGTGCATGGAATTACCCTGACAGGTTCATTGATGAAGTAAACTTTTACGACATCGCCAGTGTCGAGGCGCAATTTAGAAGCGATTACTTTAGAAACCAGGATATCTCTTTTATTAAGGCTATCGCCAACAGCAGGCATAGTGCCTTTAATAATTTGTTTTTTAAGATAACGGGAGTCGTACGAACCGTCTATGCCTTTAAAAACAATGCCTTCCAGTTCTTCATTAGCTTTGATGATACCGGGTCTGGACATCACGGGAGCGATCGATAGAACATTGCTTTTGCTAAGTAATTGTTGTTTGAGCGGGAGTGAGTCTTTAAATTGAACATAGTCGAAGTTGCCGCTGGTGCCAGTAGAATGGATTTCGATATGCCCACCGAAGCCTATGACTTTTTCGGTGATTTGTTCTTTGTAGCCTACTACGATGGCGATGGCTACAATCATCACAGCAACACTGAGGCCTGCACCTATCCATGCCAGACGGATAATCAGTGAAGCAAAAGATTTAAACTTGCCCAGGGCCAGTCTGTTAGCTATGAAGAGACTCAAGCGCATCAGACTGCGAAAATAGTTATAAGAAATGTTTTATTGAATTAAAATATCAACTCAATATTTTCTGCCTTTCCAGGTGTTAGGCGAATTTGATAAGAAGCTTAAAGCTGTTGAAGGAATGATATAAAACAGATACATTTCGTAGGTCATAACCGCGAAAGGATGTTCTACTTTCAGTTTCAAATGTTTGTTGATTTGAAGGAACTGGAACAATTGAATAAAATCTTTAACAATAAAAAGGACCAGGGCCAGTTTCCAGTTAAGGATCAATAAGACAGGCAGTGCGAAGTACCAGGCACCAAAGATGAACATCATAAAATGGTAGTAGAAAGGCATGCTCATGCCACCAGATAGCCAACGTTTTCTTTGTTTGAGAATGGCCTTAACATTTGTAAGAGGTTGCGAGTACACCATAGTCTGGTGATTCAGCTTTTGAACTGTATGAAAGCCTTTGTCGCTGATGGCTTTGAAAAGCGCGTAGTCTTCTGTGATTGAAAAAGGGATGGTTTCGTAACCACCAACTGCTTTATAGGCTCTGGCTGTAACGCCCATATTATTGCCAACTACTGTTAGGTTTTTGCCTGTTGAAGCAAAACTGTGAATGATGCCCATGAAATAAAGCCAGTCAACTTGCTGGTATTGCTCAAGGCGGGTTTTAGCTGTGATATTGGTAGTGCCACCACACATGTCAGCATTGTTGACGATCATAGTGCTCACCATGGCTTTTGCCCAGCCCGGATTAACGGCAATGTCTGCATCGGTGATAAGAAAGTATTCGCCCTTAGCGGCATTGGCCAGGGTCGCCAGCACTCTGGCTTTCCCCTTTGTTGTAGGATATTCATTGCCTATCAGGTTGATTAATCTGAATTTAGGGCGGTTTTTAATGTACTGTTCAACCAGCATCTGAGTGTAATCAGTGCTTAAATCGTTGCCAATAATGATCTCAATTTTACCTTCTGGGTAATCAAGTGCATCCAATGCTTGCATACATTCGACTATATTGAGTGCTTCATTTCGGGCAGCCACCAGAATAGAAATACTTGGCAATTCGCTGTCCGGAAGTGTAGGTGCGTCCTTTTGTTTAATTGCAATAACAATAAACAGATAAGCGAGCTGTATCAGCATGTAGATGCCGCACAGGATGATGGCGGTGTAGGTTAAAATTGTTATAAGGTTTTGCATGTGTATCCTTTTTTGTGTAAATAGTCTAAATATTGGGGGAGTATAAAACGTAGGTTGTTTTCTGCTTTGACTGAGTCGTGAAATACGACAATCGATCCATTTTTGGTTTTAGTTATTAGTCCTTGCAGTGCCTTCTCCTGATTTAATTGTCTGTCAAAATCACACGATAGTAAGCTCCACATGACGATACGAAATTTCTCTTTCAGCGCTTTTATTTGCTGTCTGGATATTCTTCCGTAAGGGGGTCTGAACAAATTAGTCTGCGTATAGTCCTGGCATTGTTCAATGTCTTTTAAATATTCGGCAGTGCTGGTGTTCCATCCCTTGATATGGTGCATGGTGTGATTGCCCAGTTGATGCCCTTCTTTTTTTATTAATTCTAAAGTCTCAGGAAATTTCTTGGCATTGTCACCAACACAAAAGAAAGTTGCCTGCATATTGTATGGTCGCAGTTGCTCAACAACCCAAGGGGTAATTTCAGGATGCGGACCATCATCAAAAGTCAGATAAACAGTCGGTACAATACCCGGCACATTCCATGTTAAAGATGGAAATAATTTTTGAAGCCAGGAAGGTATAGACTGATACCAAATCATTATGGCAAAGATACAAGTTAGGATACTACGAGAAAAGCCAATTAAATTAATTAATATTTAATTAACGCCTGATAATCAGGGTTTTAAAATGCGTATTTTTCCGAATCGAAAATGCGTTATTATTTGAAAAACAAAGAGTTATGCTTAAACAAAGGGGATTTTGGCTCAAAAATCTAAATATCACTGCTTTAGTTAAATAACTTTTTGAAATAGCAAATATTTTTCTTGAATTGCAATTGTGTTTTAAGTTTACTTAAACAAAGCCATTGTTTTGTAGAACTTGCCCACAATTCGCTGCTTAACTTTAACTTAACCTAATGAAAACCTTTTAAGAATATACCTTTCTTATCGTGATTGTATCTTTGCGACACATGAAAAGTTTTTTTTATATCATTGGTATTCTGATTGTTATAAGTTCTTGTCAAGGTTCTGCAAGTTCGGGTTCTAAGAGTTCAAGTGCTTGGTTGTCAGACTCTTTACTTATGGATAGCACCTATTCCCCAAAATCACTCACTGATGGTTTTCTGGATTCAATTATGCCATTTATCGCAAAAAAGCACGATTCAATGCCTTTCAATGAACGTTTTGATTCTGCCTATAAAAGTCATTTTTCACGTCAGAAAACAGAAAAGCAATATAGTATCATTTATGCTGGAATGTCAGAAAATGGCTTTAATTATTTCATGCTGCGCCGCCTTGAGCCAAGTATTAAAAATGATAAGTATGCAGTGCTATGTGCCAGATACAAGCGCAATGCATCAGGTGCCATGGACACATCTACTTTCGAAGAGTTGTTCTGGACCTGGAAAATGCCTCTAAATGAACTAAACCCTAAAGCTGCTTTACTATTCAAATTGGCCATTCAGCAAAAAGAATTAAAGCGATACATGCCAGGCAGAGAGAACGATTTGTATATCATGTTCCCGGATGGCAATGCTTATTACGACCAGAAGAACAAAGTCTGGAAGACGGCTACAGAGCTTAAGTAGGTAGAATTTTTACCAATTATCTGACGGTTTATTGCTTGCTGTTTTCCACTGTGCTGGACAGCGTTGATTAATACTCTGGGCTCAATTTGTTTTTCAGTCAATAAACCGTATTTTTGCCCACTTTAAGAACTAATAAAAAGCAACAATTCATGGGAATCTTTAACGAAATTGTCAAGGGAGACAAATCAATTGCAGTAATCGGACTTGGATACGTAGGGCTGCCTTTAGCACTTGAGTTTTCAAGAAAATATAAAGTAGTTGGTTTTGATATCAACCCAAAAAGGGTGGATATGCTGAACAGAAAAGAAGATCCAAGTAAGGAAGTTGAACCACATGAGTTCGATAATTGCAATATCTCTTTTTCTCATAACCTAGAGGATATTCGCGGTTGCAATTTCTACATCGTTGCTGTGCCAACCCCAATCGATGAAGCTAAAAGTCCGGATCTTAAACCTTTGATTGGTGCTTCTAAAACCGTTGGTAAAGTTCTGAAGAAAGGCGACTACGTCGTGTTTGAATCTACTGTTTATCCTGGTTGTACTGAAGAGGATTGTATTCCGGTAATGGAAAAAGAAAGCGGACTGAAATTCAATGTGGATTTCAAAGTTGGCTATTCGCCTGAACGTATCAATCCAGGTGATAAAGTAAATACTTTAACCAAGATCCTTAAAATCGTTTCTGGTAGTGATGCCGAAAGTTTAGAGGAAATTGCAGCTCTTTACGGCTCAATCATCACTGCAGGTATTCACAAAGCGTCTAGCCTGAAAGTGGCTGAGGCAGCTAAAATCATCGAAAACACGCAGCGCGATTTAAACATCTCTCTGATGAATGAATTAAGTCTGATCTTCGACAAAATGGGCATCAATACCTATGATGTGATAGAAGCCGCAGGCACTAAGTGGAATTTCTTAAAATTTAGTCCGGGTCTGGTGGGTGGTCACTGTATCGGTGTCGATCCGTATTACCTGACGTATAAAGCAACTGAACTGGGACTCCATCCAAGAGTTATCGCAGCGGGTCGTTTTACCAACGATATGATGGGTGCTCACATCGCTAAAGTGGCGATCAAAAAACTAATCAGTAACGACAAGAAAATTAAAGATGCTAAAATCTTAATACTCGGCGCTACTTTCAAAGAAGATGTGGCAGATATCAGAAACTCTAAGATTGTTGATATCGTTCGCGAATTACAAAGTTATAGCGTCAATGTTGAAGTGGTTGATCCACGCGCTGATTCTGAAGAAGTGCACGAAGAATACGGTTTCCATCTGGCTAAAACCATCGGGAATGATTATGATGGTGTAATCGTAGCCGTTAGTCACCAGGAATACAAGAACTTTGACGAGCAATACTTCAAGTCGATTTGCAATAGCAACTCTTTTGTACTAGATCTGAAAGGATTGTACCGCTCTAAATTCAGTTCTATGGAATACTGGAGTCTGTAAGACTTTTCAGGATTCTTAGCAGTTGATTGTCATTGCTCTTTAAGTATCACTTAATTTGATACATCTATTTAATTATTGAATAGACTTGTTTTACTGTTAAAATCGTAATTTTGACAGCTATTCAAATCCTGATCAATTATTAACATGAATCCTTGTTTTCTAAAACTTAAACACTGCACCATAATCTCTGCTTTCATTCTGTTGTTGTCCGCATGCGGTTCATCAGATGCTAAAAAAGATGCTGGTAAAAATAAAAATTCTGGTCCCGTTACCATCGATGTTTCCATCGCCAAAACTACCGTCTATGCCAATCTTATTGAAGCCAACGGCACAGTAATGGCATCTGAATTTGTAGAACTTAAACCTGAAGTGGCGGGCAGAATTACTTATCTGAATATCAAAGAAGGTTTGATGGTTCAGGAGGGTGCTTTGCTAGCCAAATTAAACGATGAAGATCTTCAGGCACAACTCAGGAAGTACAAAGCGCAGTTACAACTGGCCAAAATCAATGAGTCGCGTTTGAAAGTGATTTTAAAAGCAGAGGGATTAAATCAATCGGATTACGATGCAGCCCTTCAACAGGTCAATAACATCGAAGCGGATATCGCCTATACCCAGGCGCTGATTAATAAAACAGAAATACGCGCTCCTTTCTCTGGTATCATCGGTCTGCGCAATGTCAGCAAGGGCGCATTCGTGTCTCAAACTTCTGTGCTGGCGACCATACAACAGGTACAATCATTAAAGGTCGATTTTGTCTTGCCTGAAACCTATGCTTCTGCCGTTTACCAGGGTAAGAAAGTAGAAGTAGTGAATGATTTAGGAAAACATTTTGAGGCCACAATAAGCGGTGTAGAACCTCAGGTAAATACCGCTACAAGAAATCTTAAAATTCGCGCATTGGTAGTTGCACAGACCAAAGAATTAAGTCCGGGCGCCTTTGTGCGTGTCGTCTTTAACGAAGGCGAATCGAAGCCCCGTATATTTGTGCCCTCTAACTGTATCATACCTGAAACCAGATTTAAGAAATTAGCAGTCATAAAAAACAATGCCGTTGAAATGACCGTGATAGAAACAGGTGTAAGAACTGGCGACAATGTCGAAGTGATTAGTGGCATAGAGGTAGGCGATACATTTGCCATTAACGGGATTTTGTTTCTTAAGCCAGGTTCAGATATTAAAGTCAGAAGCGTTAAATAATACGGGTCATGAATATTTCAGAACTTAGTTTAAAACGGCCGGTATTTGCCATTGTCTGCAGCATCATCATTATTGTGTTTGGTGCAGTGGCTTTCAAGTTTCTCAGTCTGCGCGAGTATCCGGCCATTGATCCTCCTAATATCACTGTTAGAACCAATTATACCGGCGCTAATTCAGATATCATAGAAAGTCAGATTACCGAACCGCTCGAAAAAGCAGTGAATGGTATTCAGGGTATAAGAACTATTACCTCATCAAGTAATCAGGGAAGCAGTTCAATAACGGTCGAATTTAATCTGGATGTCGACCTGGATGATGCTGCCAGTGATGTGCGCGATAAAGTTGGACAAGCACTTCGTCAGCTGCCTGCTGATATTGATGCTCCTCCTGTCATCTCAAAAGCAGATGCCAGTGGCGATGTGATTATAATACTCTCCGTTCAGAGTCGCGAGAAGAATATTTTAGAGCTCAGCGATTTTTCAGAGAATGTTTTACAGGAGAAGTTTCAAACCATTCCTGATGTTGCCGGGGTTAATATATTCGGACTAAGACGATATGCAATGCGTCTGGATTACAAGCCTGATCGTATGTCGGCTTATAGCATAACGCTTAGCGATATAAAACAAGCACTGGATAAAGAAAATGTTGAATTACCTGGAGGTAAGATCTATGGTAACAATACAGAACTAACCGTTAAAACGAATGGTCGTTTAACAACGGAAGAAGACTTCAGAAATCTCATCATCCGCGAGGATGTTAATGGGATGGTTAGGTTAATGGATGTTGCCGATGTGCGTTTGGGTAGTGAAGCAGAAGAAGTAGGCTTCAGACTCAATGGAGTGCCTTCTGTTGCCTGTGGTATTGCCCCTCAGCCGGGAGCAAATTTTGTTAAAATATCAGATGAGTTTTACAAACGTCTCGAGGAGATTAAAAAGCAAAAAGGCTTCGAGGATATCGAATTTACTGTGGTGCTTGACAATACCAAGAATGTAAAAAGGGCGCTGAAAGAAGTAGAGGAAACTCTGATAGTAGCATTGTTGTTAGTTGTGTTGGTGGTATTCCTTTTCTTTAGAAACTGGAGTATTGCTTTCCGACCATTAATTGATATTCCAGTTTCACTCGTTGGGGCCTTCTTCATTATGTATATGGCAGATTTCAGTATCAATGTACTGACACTGCTGGCGATTGTATTAGCAACGGGACTGGTGGTAGATGATGGTATTGTCGTGACTGAAAATATTTTCAGAAAACTTGAAGATGGTATGGATATAAAAACGGCGGCAAGAGAAGGATCTAAAGAAATTCTGTTCGCTGTAATCAGTACTTCCATTACGCTGGCAGTGGTATTTCTGCCTATCATATTTATTCAGGGTTTTGTGGGCTCGCTGTTCCGGGAGTTCGGTATAGTCATAGCAGGAGCGGTACTCATATCCGCTTTTGTTTCGCTGACATTAACACCGGTGCTCAATGTGATGCTGAATCGCAAGAATGCAAAACCATCCTGGTTCTACCTTAAAACAGAACCATTTTTTGAAGGTTTAGAAAATGGTTATAAACGTTTACTAAGTAAGTTTATGCGATTTAAATGGGTCGCCTGGCCTGTCCTTGCTGTCTGTATCTTTACAATCATATTGTTGTTTAAAACCCTGCAGTCTGAACTCGCGCCAATGGAGGATAAAAGTCAGTTTCGCTTCAATGCCACTGCTGCCGAAGGAACTGCCTTCGACTACATGGACAGGTTTACTCAAGAGTTAGGGAAGTACTTATATGACAGTATTCCAGAGCGCGAGTTTGTGTTTGCCTCCACTAATAATAGTTTCTCAAATGGCTCTGTAAATAATGCTTTTGGTCGTGTCGTGATTTCAGATCCGGATACCAGAAAACGCACTCAGGAAGACATCGTCAATCAAACCAATGCCAAGCTCTCTCAGTTTAACGACAGTCGTGTTTTTCTTGTACAGGAACAAACCATCAGTGTTGGCTTTGGCTCAAGAGGCTCTCTGCCTGTTCAATTCGTTTTGCAAACTCAGAACTTTGATCGATTAAAAGAAGTCTTGCCTAAATTTTTAGGTGAAGCACGTAAAGATAAAACCTTCCAGGTAGTAGATGCTAACCTTAAATTTAATAAACCAGAACTCGAGATTTCAATTGATAGAATTAAAGCCAAAGACTTAGGTTTAAGTGTTCAGGATGTTGCCAATACTTTGCAATCTGCTTTAAGTGGTGGCAGGATGGGGTACTTCCTTATGAATGGCAAACAGTACCAGATTGTTGGTCAGATGGCCCGCGCCAACCGCGATGAGCCCGCCGACCTAAGTCAGTATTATGTGCGCAACAACCGAGGCGAGCTGGTGCAATTAAGCACCGTTGTTAAAATGACCGAAACCAGTAATCCGCCTCAGCTCTATCACTACAATAGATTTAAATCAGCAACTGTATCGGCTTCATTAGCACCCGGAAAAACCATCGGTGATGGTGTTAAGGCTATGGAGAAAATTGCAGATGGTTTGCTGGATGAAAGTTTCCAGACTTCACTCAGCGGTCCTTCCCGCGACTATGCAGAAAGTTCTTCCAATACCTCTTTTGCATTCCTGTTGGCACTGGTGCTGATTTATCTGGTACTCTCTGCTCAGTTCGAAAGCTTTATCGATCCACTTACCATTATGGTCACAGTGCCTCTGGCATTAACCGGAGCACTTTTGTCGCTTTGGATTACCGGCAATACCATCAATATTTTTTCTCAGATTGGAATGATTATGCTGGTTGGTCTCGTGACTAAAAATGGTATTCTGATTGTAGAATTTGCCAATAAAAAACGCGAAGCAGGCATACCTAAAATGCAGGCCATACTGGAAGCCTCAGTACAACGTATGCGTCCAATTCTGATGACCAGTTTAGCCACTGCTTTAGGGGCTTTGCCAATTGCTTTATCTTTAGGTGCTGCTGCTACCAGCCGTATTCCTCTGGGAATGGTGGTGGTGGGTGGTATCATGTTCTCTTTATTGTTAACTCTATTTATTATTCCTGCCGTTTATGTTTTCTTTTCAAGAGATAAAAAATACCTTCAACATGAAAATTAAATTCCTGGTTTTTGCTTTTTATCTGGCATCTGTTGCACATGCTCAGCAGACAATGGATTTATCTCAGGCCATACAAATTGCCTTGAAAAATAATCTGGATCTTAAGATTGCAGAGAACGAAGCACTGATAGCCCATAATAATAACCATTCAGGCAATGCAGGTATGCTGCCGAATGTAACTTTTAATGCAGGTGGTACGCCGGCCATAACCAATATCGATCAGAAGTTTACCAATGGTACTATCATCGAAAGAAATAATGTCCTTAGCAATGCGGTTAATGCCAATCTGATAGCCAGCTATACTTTATACGATGGCAAACGAATGTATGCAGCTAAAAATCGTCTTGAGTTTCAGGATGAGGCTGCTGCAAATAGTTTTAAATCGCGAATTCAATCTACCCTCGGCAATGTCGTCATAGCCTACAGTGCAGTTCTCAGACATCAGGAATATCTGAAGGTCCTCGAAATTATGGAAGCTTCAAGTAAAGCCCGTCTTAAACTCACCGAGCAGAGAAAAGAAGTTGGCCTGGCCAATAAAACTGATATATTACTGGCTCAGTTGGATCTTGAAACCAGAACGCAGGCCGTCGAATCTCAAAAGACTTTAATCGCGAATGCTTTTGCCGATTTTAACAGAGTACTCAATCAACCACTCGATTCACAATACCAGCTGCAATCAGTGGAGGCTGGCACGACTAAATTAGCAAAAACGGTACTCGATTCTATGCTAAAGCAAAATCCAGATTGGGCGATGGCTCAGAACAGTCTTGATATCGCCACTCAAATGGAAAAAGAAATTGCTGCAGCCCGTATGCCTTTACTGCGTTTGAATGGTGCTTACAATTATAATTTCTCTCAGAGTCAGGCGGGCTTTTCTTTGTATAATCAGGGCATGGGACCACAACTGGGACTGACCTTATCAGTGCCATTGTTTACAGGAAATGTCAATAAAGTTAATGTCGATAACGCCAAGTTGAATACACTAAATGCGGCTCTTCGTAAAGAGCAAATGCAACAAAGTATCAATGCAGCATACCTTCAGGCCTGGAATGATTATGAAGTGGCATTGAACCAATATGATTCTGATTCTGTCTCTGTGAAATTGGCAGATGATTATGCCGCATTGATGGATCTCAGATTCACTCAGGGTCAGAATACCATCATCGAGTTAATCGAGTCTCAAAAAGTCTACCTGGAAACCTATTACAGGTATATCAACACACGCTATGCATTGAAACTGACAGAAACCAGATTGTTGACACTAACGGGTCAGTTAATAAAATTCTAATTAAGATATAGCCACCAGCGTTACACCATCACCGCCCAGTTGTTCTGATTCGTGTTCGAAAGATTTGACGAATTTAACCGATCTGAGATGCTCAATAATAAGTTTGCGCAAGATGCCATAGCCTCTGCCATGAACAATTTTTAGTGAGAACATCCCTAATAAATGTGCATCATTCAACCAGTCATCCAGTTTGGCAATGGCTTCTTCTCCGCGCACGCCTCTGAGGTCGAGCTCGGCTCTGAAATTGCTTTGCTTTTCAAATAATCTTGTGTTGAAAGTCGCAGTCTTTGGGACATGCTTCTTATCCGCTACACTGTGATGTAATTCGGATAAGGGGAACCACATGGTAACTTGACCAAATAATACCTGAGCTTCCAGTTTTTTGATTTTTAAGATTTCACCACTTACTTTATGTAATTCGTGTCTGACGATACTGCCGACTTTTAATGGTCGCGTGTCCTTTGGGGTTTCAGCAGGCTTTGCAGGTGTCTGAACTTTTTTCTCTTCAGGCTGAATGCTGGTTTTAAACTGTTCAAGGTCTTTTCTTAAAGCCTTTGTTTTTAATTTTTCAGCTTTGTTTTCTTGAATGCCTTTAATGGTCTGTTCAATTTTTTGATTGGCATTAACAAGGATATTACTGGCTTTTACACGCGCCTCATTGATGATTTGTTGTTTGTTTTCAGATAGCGAATTCTTAAGGGATTCATAATCTACAATTAGTTTATCAAGCACCTTCTCGCGTTCCTCAACACGCTTCTTCATATCCGAAAGTTCCAGTTTGTGTTTCTCATTCTCGGCCAGTAACTCATCCAAATCAATATGCTGTTTCCACTGGTTGATTTTTCTGACGCGTTGAATGATCTGCTCAGAGATGCCAACTTTTGTCGCCACTTCTATGGCGAATGAACTGCCGGGTTTGTCGAGCTCTAACTGGAATTTAGGTTCTAGTTTTTGCAGGTCGTATAACATACGGGCATTCTGAACGCCCTCTGTCTGATCGGCCCAGGCCTTTAAGTTTCCAAAGTGAGTCGTTACAACGCCATAAGCCTGTAAGGATAATAAATGCTCTAATATGGATTGCGCAATAGAACTTCCGATAGCGGGATCTGTCCCATTCCCTAATTCATCTATCAAAAACAAAGTGTGTTTGCCAGCGTTCTCCATAAAGAATTTCATATTCATTAAATGGCTGCTGTACGAACTTAAATTGTTTTCTAATGATTGGTTGTCGCCGATGTCTATAAAGACAGATTGATAAACAGATAACTGACTGTCTGCCGACATTGGCACTGGTAAGCCACATTGATACATGTACTGTATCAGTCCGATGGTCTTTAAGGCGATACTTTTACCCCCTGCGTTTGGACCGCTGATTAAAACCATTTTGCCGCCTTTCTTAAAATTGAAGTTAAGCGGTACAAGTGGTTTATTGTCTTTAATTAAATGCAGATAGAGCAGTGGATGTCGGGCCTGAAGTAATAAGGTATCGTCGTGGTGCTGAACCGGCACTGGCTCGGTGGCTCTGATTTTTGAACTAAAATGACTCTTAGCACAACAGGCATCCATAAAGACACAAAACTGAACATGCTTGAAAACAGGTTGTTTGTATGGTGCTAATTGAGCAGTAACCTGTTTTAGTATCTGTTCAATCTCTTTCTTGCGCTCAAAAAACAGTTCCTTTAATTCGTTGTTGGCATCAAAACACTCTATTGGTTCGATATATAAATAGCGGCCACTCTGACTGTCGTCGTGGACAAAGCCAGGCATTTTCCTTTTGTGTTCGGCAATAATTGGAATAACTAAGCGCTCGTTTCTGATGGTGATTTCAGTATCACCAGCCCAGCCATTCTTCTTGGCCATTTCGAATTTCGAATGTAAGAGACGTCTGACTTCCTTTTCCTTGGTATTGATTCTTTTGGTGATTTGCCAGAGCTCGGGACTGGCATCTGGGCGCAATTTACCCTCTTTGTCGAGGATACCACCAAGAATAGAAATAGCAGGTTTAAGTTCCGTTAAATTTTCCTGTACTTGTTTTAAGGCGGGGTATTTCAGGATGTCTTGTCGGACAATGGAGACATTGTGCTGGAAAGCCTGCATGGCAAGGAAAACAACAAACAGTTCGTCTTCCGGTAACCAATGCCCTTCTTTGTCTACCGATTGTAAAATATCACTTATGAGTTCCGGGTCTTCAGGAAATTCGAATATGGCACCCGAAGATAAAAGTTCAGTGGTTTCTGAAATCTGCTGTATGGCAACACGAATGTGTTTGAGGTCTTTTGAAAAACTGAGACGCTCTATCGTTTTTCTGCCTGCTTCTGTTCGGCATTCGGACATGATGAGCGACTTGACTTTATCAAAGCCCAGTTTCTCTTCTATGTTCTGCGGGTAATTGGAAGTTTTCAAAATGCTTATTGGTCGTCTGAATTTGAGGCTACCATCTCGCTGATTTTGTCAATTGCCTGTTCGTATAAGGCTTCGGCAACTTCCGGATGCTCGGCATAGTAATCGTGACTCTTGATGAAAAGTGTGTCACTTACTTTGTGTTTCTTCATTATGAAAGCCCAGTCTTTTACCTTGTCGCGTGGAGGAGAGTTGGTGTTATTGTACACCGCAGCATCCGCAATCCTCAGGTCGACAATAATGTCTACCATCTTGGATTCTTCAATCACCCAGTCGGGTTTGTCTTTAACTTTGGGACGCGCATCTCTGCAACTCACAGCCATCATCAAAACAAGAAATAAAATTACCTGTCGTTTCATTACTTTTGCAAATATAATGCTTGCAGAAAACATATCGGGAATTAAACAAGAAATAGGCCAAAATGTTCAATTGGTAATTGTGTCTAAATACAGACAAGTATCAGAAATCAAAAAAGCCTACGACACCGGTCACCGTGTGTTTGCAGAAAACAGAGTGCAATCATTGCTCGAACGAAGAGAACAACTGCCTCATGATATACAGTGGCACCTGATCGGTCACCTGCAAACCAATAAAGTAAAATACATTGCGCCTTTTATCCATTGCATTCAGAGTGTCGATTCGCTAAGCCTGCTGTCTGAGATCAATAAATATGCAGCAAAAAATAACAGGGTGATTGATTGTTTGCTGCAAATCTATATTGCAAGTGAAGATACTAAGTTCGGATTGAGCGAAGCAGAATGTCATGAGTTGTTACAGTCAGAAGAATTTAAAGTCATGGCCAATATCAGAATCAGAGGCCTGATGGGAATGGCGAGTAATACCGACAACAAAGAGCAGGTAGAGAAAGAATTTAAATCACTGAAGGCCTTTTTCGAAACCATAAAATCTGGCTATACCTTCGAGCAGTTTGATGTCTTGTCAATGGGCATGAGTGGCGATTATATGCTGGCCATTGAATGCGGTAGCAATATGATCAGAGTTGGCAGTAAAGTGTTTGAATAATTATTCGTAACGCAAAGCTTCTATCGGATCTAGTTTAGCGGCTTTAGAGGCAGGGTAGTAGCCTGCAATTATTCCAACAACAAAACAAACCACTAAAGCTAAGATGATCCAGGCCCATGGCACGATGAAACCTGAGTTCATGAGCAGTGATACAATATTACCGAGCAATAATCCGAAGATAATACCTGCCAGTCCGCCAATCTGGCAAATCACTGCCGCCTCGGTGAGGAATTGATATTTAATAGTAGCCGGTGTTGCGCCTAAAGCTTTTCTAGTTCCAATCTCACGGGTGCGCTCGGTAACACTCACCAGCATAATATTCATTAAGCCAATGGCTGCACCGATGAGTGTGATAACGGCGACGAAGGAGGCAAATATTTTAACCGACTTAAGGTTGTCTTTTAATTTTTCAGAAACGGCATTACTTTTAACCACACTGAAGTTTAACTCGCTGCCAATTTTAATGCGGCGTATGGCTTTCATCAGACCTTCTGCCTCGCTAACGGCCAGATCCATTTGTTTGATATTGGTAATGGCAACAGAAATATTAAATGATTTATCAGAAGAGAGGTACTGCCCCTTAGCTTCGGTGTTTGAAATGTATGCCATACGGTCTTCGCCACCCATGCCCATACTGCTGCCCTTGCTTTTTAAAATGCCGATGACCTGGTATTGCGAATTACCCATAGAAAGAATTTTACCTACTGCATCTTCTTTGTTGAATAACGCTAAGGCGATGTCTTTTCCTATAATTATGTTCTTGCTGCCGCTATTGGCTTCTGTGGCGGTAAAGTTGCGACCAAAAGTAAGCTCAGTGCCACTTACGCTCAGGTAGTTTTCGTCGATGCATAAAACTCTGACATTCGGATTGGTTTTGTTGCTGCCACTTCTGAGAACCGAACTGAAATTGATATTGCTACTGAGAGAAACGGTAGAGGGGATGGTAAATTCTTTTTTAAATTGTTTGGCTTGAGCATAGGTAATGGGAACGTATTCGATGCGCTTTTCGCCGTGACCGCCACCAAGACGGATAACACCATCCCGGTTGCGGATGTTGAAGGTGTTGCTACCCATTTTTTGAAATGTTTGTGATAAGCCATTTTCAAATCCGTCAACTGCAGTTAACATCCCTACCAGTGCCGAGATGCCAATGGCAATGATAAGGCAGGTAATGACAGTCCTCAACATATTGTCGCGGATAGAATCAAGAGCTATTTTAACATTCTGAAGGGTATTCAAATCAATTTAAGTAATATGCAAATAAAACGATTAAAGACTTAAATCCGCCCACAAGTTCTACCAAAATTCGTTATATCAGGATGAATACGCCGAGGCTCTGTGGCAAGAGTAGCCTGTAGGCGTTTGAAATTTTTTTTTATTTTTGTGCAATCACAATAAAGTTTCCTAAATTTGCATTCCTTATTTAAAAATAACAGAAATGGATCCATTATTACATGATGTTCTAGAAATTTTAAAATTCATAATTCCTTCGCTGGTGGTTTTGGCGGTTTGCTACGTCATTATAAATAAGGTAATGGAAGATCATCAGAACAGATTGCAACTGGAATTGAGAAAGCAAAACGCAAGTTTGCTAACGCCTTTAAAGCTGCAAGCCTACGAGAGAATGATCTTGTTCCTCGAGAGAATCAGTCCGCAAATGTTGATTAATAACTACAACGACGGTACTAATACCGCCAGAGGTTTAAAACACTTGATGGAATCTTCGGTGACTCAGGAATACATGCACAATCTTTCTCAACAGATTTATATCTCTAATCAGGCCTGGAACATTATTAAGGTCGTGAAAGAAGAAGTTGTTCAGTTGATTCACGAAACTTACGAAAACATGGAAATGGATGCTACTGGTGTCGACTTGTCAAAAGCGATTATTGATAAAATGATTGCCGATAATTCTATCCCTACCCATAAAGCCATCGATTTCTTAAAAGCAGAAATAAATTTATATTTCTAATTGCAACAGCACTTTCTACTGTTGTTTGATAACCCTCTTAAATAACCTGATTTAGTTTGGAAAATAAAGAAATAAAAAATGACAGTGGTATCGTAATTCGCCAGACTTACGGTCCGGATAACTCTGAGATGCCTGGTAAATTCCCGTTTACAAGAGGTGTCAGAGAAGACATGTACAGAGGCAGATTGTGGACAATGAGGCAATATGCCGGTTTCTCAACTGCCGAAGAATCCAACAAACGCTATCACTATTTATTGAGTCAGGGCACCATGGGCTTGTCTGTGGCCTTCGATTTGCCAACACAGATTGGTTATGACAGTTCGCATGATTTTGCGGAGGGTGAAGTAGGGAAGGTGGGTGTTGCCATCGATTCACTGAAAGATTTTGAAACCTTATTTGATGGTATTAAACTGGAAGAAATAACGACCAGCATGACCATCAATGCAACGGCTTCAACTTTGCTTGCCATGTATATCGCATTGGCGAAAAAGCAGGGTGCCGATTTGAAAAAAATATCTGGAACGATTCAGAATGATATACTAAAGGAATACGCTGCGAGAGGTACTTATATCTATCCGCCTAAACCAAGTATGCGTCTGATTACGGATATTTTTGAATATTGTAGCAAAGAAGTACCTAAATGGAATACTATTTCTATTTCAGGTTACCATATCAGAGAAGCAGGAAGTACAGCGGCCCAGGAATTAGCGTTTACATTAGCAAATGGAAAAGCCTATGTGGAAGCAGCGCAGGAAAAAGGATTAGACATTAATGTTTTTGCTAAACGTTTATCATTCTTTTTTAATGCACACAATGATATCTTTGAGGAAGTCGCTAAGTTCAGAGCAGCCAGAAGAATGTGGGCCAATATCACCAAACAATTAGGTGCTACAGATCCGCAGGCTCAGATGTTAAGGTTCCACACACAAACAGGTGGTTCAACTCTAACCGCTCAGCAACCAGAGAACAATATTATAAGAGTAACCCTTCAGGCTTTATCTGCTGTGATGGGTGGTACTCAGAGTTTGCATACCAATGGTTTTGATGAAGCATTAAGTCTGCCAACAGAAAATGCTGCCAGAATTGCTTTGCGCACGCAACAAATTATCGGATTCGAAAGTGGTGTTACACAAACAGTCGATCCACTGGGCGGTAGCTATTATGTAGAAGCCTTAACCGACGAGATTGAAAAACTTGCACAACAATATATAGAAACTATCGATGCCATGGGTGGCAGTGTAGCCGCAATTGAGCAAGGTTACATGCAAAATGAAATTGCTAAAAGTGCTTACACGTATCAGAAAGACATCGAAAACAATGAGAAAATTATTGTAGGTGTTAATAAGTTCACACAGAAAGAAGGAGAGGCTCAGCCTGTATTTAAAATTGATGACAGCATCAGAAAAATACAGATGCAAAAATTAGATCAGTTAAAAGCTGAGCGAAATGCCGAAGAGGTTGAGAACAATTTAAGATTGTTGAAAGAGGCGGCAGAAGGAAAAGAGAATCTGATGCCATATATTATTTCTTGCGTAGAATCCTATGCAACACTGGGTGAAATTGCCGATGTGTTAAGAAATGTGTTCGGCGAATTCAAGGGATAAAAAAATATTATAATTTTTTTTCAAAAATTACTGAAAGGCATAATTGTTTTTTAACAGTAATTTTATGTAGGCTTAATCGTAAAATGGCATATTAAATCTGGCCTAAGGTTATCCAAAAATAATTAACAATCAAGTTAAAAAAATTTTTTTAATAACTTTTTTTGAACTTAATTTCAGAATTGAATTTAAAAGTATACACCTTTAAATAAAATATTGAAAATCAAAGAATTACAATGAGCATGAGTGGACAACAATTTAACGCAGAATCTGTTTGGGCGAATTGCCTGAAGATTATCAAAGACAATCTTAACCCCCAAAGTTTTAAAACATGGTTTGACCCCATCCGATCTGTTAAATTAGAAAACAAAGTTTTAACCATTCAGGTTCCGAGTCAGTTCTTCTACGAATGGCTTGAAGAGCATTATGTAACATTACTGCAAAAAACTTTAAAACAGGTATTAGGTGTTGGAGCAAAGCTGGAGTATAACATTATTGTCGAGAACAGTACACCGACTAACGGTCCGTACACAATCAATGTACCTACAGGCAGCAGCAAGAAACCTGTTACTAACGAAGTTAATTTACCGTTAAACGTTACTAACAACATCAAGAATCCGTTTATCATTCCGGGATTAAGAAAAATTCCGATTGATTCACAATTAAATCCGAAATACACATTTGATAATTTTATCGAAGGTGAATGCAACAGATTAGCAAGAGGTGCAGGCTGGGCAGTAGCTCATAACCCTGGTGGCACAGCTTACAATCCTTTGATGGTTTTCGGTGGTGTTGGTTTAGGTAAAACGCATCTTGTTCATGCAATCGGTAACCTGATCAAACAAGTTAACAAAAACAAAACAGTGATTTACGTATCTGCTGAAAGATTCGTTAATCAGTATGTAGAATCTGTTAAAGCCAACAACCAAAATGATTTCGTTAATTTCTATCAAAGTTTAGATGTTTTGATCGTTGACGATATTCATCAGTTATCACAAAAAACAAGAACACAAGAAATATTCTTCACCATCTTCAATCAGTTGCACCAGTCTGGCAAGCAAATCATTTTAACCAGTGATAAAGCACCAAAGGACATCAAAGATGTGGATGAAAGATTATTATCAAGATTCAAATGGGGCTTATCTGCGGATTTAGCAATTCCAGATTTTGAAACCAGAATCGCTATCCTTGAAAACAAAGCCTACGAAAGTGGTCTGTCACTTCACAGAGAAGTGGTTGAATACATTGCTCACAATGTAGATAATAACATCAGAGAAATCGAAGGTGCATTGATCTCATTATTGGCTCAGAGTTCATTGAACAGAAAAGAAATTGATCTGGATCTGGCTAAGCAAATGATGAAGAATTTTGTCAAAAATGCTACCAGAGAAATCAGTATCGATTACATCCAGAAACTGGTATGTGATTTCTACAATGTTTCAGTGGATTCAGTAAAATCAAAAACAAGAAAAAGAGAGATTGTACAAGCCAGACAAATTGCGATGTATTTTGCAAAAGACCTGACCAAAGCCTCTTTGAAAAATATTGGAACTCACTTCGGTAACAGAGACCATAGTACTGTTATTCACGCCTGTCAAACGGTTAATGATTTAATCGATACAGACAAGAAATTCAGACATGATGTGGAAGAGCTGAACAAGAGAATCCGTATCAATACTTACTAGTATTTGCTGTAAAAAGCTTCTAAGACGTGAAACATGAATTTGTTTCACGTCTTTTTTTTGTCTCAAACAAAGGTCTTTTAATCTTTATATCTTATTGTATTACTGATGGATACACATAATTGAGGGGCGAAACAATAAATCTTAAAAAAATTTGTTTAATTGTTAAATATCCTTCATCTTTGTAAATCGTACGTACTAAAATCAACCAATGAAAAGAATTATACCTTCTCTACGTCTGTTAGTCGCCATCTTCACTGTCGCTGTTGCAGGAAAACTGTCAGCTCAGCAAGA
The DNA here is from genome assembly GCA_027490055.1 of Bacteroidota bacterium. Classification (GTDB taxonomy): domain Bacteria; phylum Bacteroidota; class Bacteroidia; order NS11-12g; family UBA955; genus JABMMZ01. Next base: position 32,626 of record JAIXYV010000017.1, read on the forward strand.
TCCCTACACCACCCACTACGCGTTCAACAGAACGATGTACAATCCGGCGGCAGTAGGTGCTACCAACAAATTCTGTGTGTCTATTCTCTCTCACTATCAATATCTTGGTTATGAAGACAGAACCCCGGAATTTTGGCCACAAGACAATGCCAATCCTAACGGACCAACAGGTAATGCTGAAAAGAGCGTGGGACCGAAAACTCAGATGTTTTCATTCTCTGCTCCGGTTACTAAATACGGTGGCTTAGGTATCGGTTTCATTCAGGATAAATTAGGTTACGAAAACAGTACGCACGTAAAGTTACAAGGTGCACTAAGATATCCAATGAACAACGGTGCTTCTATCTCTTTAGGCTTTGAGGCTAACTTATTACAAAAAGGTTTAGATGGTTCTAAACTAAAGCCATTGGCTCCAAATGATCCTTCTATTCCAAGCTCTAATGTTAATGATAACAATACCATCTTCGGTACAGGGGTTTACTACCTTAATCCAATGGATAATTCAGTGTCTATCAAGAATGTTTGGTTTGGTGCTTCAGTGTTGAATTTAAACAGTCCGACTTTTACTTATTCAACACCTTCTGGCGGTTCAGTAGTTTTCTCTACTCCAGAGAAACACATTTACTTAATGGGGGGCTTAGACATGAACGATTTCATGGGTAACAGCAATTTGATTTTCCATCCATCAGTGATGATTAAATACAACTCAGTAGTTCAGCTGGATGCAACAGCATTAGTTGAATACCAACAAAAATTATGGGGTGGTGTTGCCTACAGAACAACGGCAGACGCTTTCTCTGTAATGCTGGGTTACTCAGGTTTCCAGGGTAAATTGAAAGGCTTGAGAATTGGTTATTCATACGACTTAACCATGACGAAGATTTTAACAGTATCTAGTGGTACTCACGAGCTGCAATTGAACTATTGTTTCGAGATTAAGATTCCACCACCAGTGAGAATCAATATCGTAACACCACCTTTTATGCACAGAGATTCAGACTAATACGATTTTTTTTCACATTTTTTCAACGAGTGTACAATAATTGAACACAATTTTCCGTTAGCCCATTATAAAGTTATTGACATTTGTCCAAAAATCATTACCTTTGCCAATTGACCCAAAAGTTTAACACACACATAAACAAATATTTCAGAATGACCATGAAGAAACAAATGGATTTTGTTGTCAGACAGTTTTCAAAAGCGACAACCTCTAAAGAAAACAAGTGGAGCAAGGTGCTCAGCATAGGAAGGCTGGCACTGATTATCGGCTTGTTTACATTTGCAGGATGTGGACCCCGCACGACCGGCGATTTAACCGGTGTACAGGGCAGAGGCCTGTGGTTTCACCCACAGCCTTTCGGTACTGTCTATATTCCATCCGGAACTTATCATTCCGGTCAAAGAGACCAGGACGTATTCCAGTCTTTCGTTGCGCCAAACAAACAGGTGAGTATCGTTGCCTTTTGGATGGATGAAACCGAAATCACTAACAACGAATACCGTCAGTTCGTTAACTTTGTTATCGACTCAATCAAAAGAGTAATGACAGGTGATGAAAAATTATTCTATGCCTTCCCTGATGATTATACTGGTAACCAGGATGTCAACAACGGTATGGGTTTCATCAACTACGATTTAGAGCTTGACGAAGAAGCTTACAAAGACGAATTAGAAGAACTTTACTACGGTGCTGACGAGCGTTTCAGAGGCAAAAAGCAAATCGATGTTAACCAATTGGAATACGAATACCAATGGTTCGATTACTCTTTGGCTGCTAACGATGTAGACAACCGTGATAAATACCAGGAAGGTCGTGTTAAAAACCGTAGAAAATACATCAAAACCAACAAAACTCTGGTTTACCCGGATACACTTTGCTGGGTAAGAGATTTCACATACGCTTACAACGATCCAATGGCTCGTCACTACTATAACCACGTAAAATATGATGACTATCCTGTAGTAGGTGTTAACTGGCACCAGGCAAATGCTTTCGCTGCATGGAGAACCATTTACAAAAATACTTACTGGGAGTCTTTCAACGACCCAATCACCGAAGATTTCAGATTACCTACAGAATATGAGTGGGAATATGCAGCAGGTGGTGGTCGTGTAGGTAACCCATACCCTTGGGGCGGTCCGTACACCAGAAACAGTAAAGGTTGTATGCTGGCTAACTTCAAACCATTAAGAGGTAACTACGGTGCCGATGGTGGTATGTACCCTGTAAGAGTTGATAGTTACTTCCCTAACGATTTCGGTTTATATAATATGGCTGGTAACGTAGCGGAGTGGACTAGCAATGCATGGAGCGAGCAGTCACACGTATTCACTCACGATTTAAATCCTGATTACAGAATTGACATCGATGAATATGCTAACGATGGTAAAGGTAACAGAACAGGTCCGGAAAACTCACCAATGACTTTAAAACGTAAAGTAATCAAAGGTGGTAGCTGGAAAGATGTTGCTTACTTCATCCAGAACGGTAGCAGAACTTACGAGTACCAAGATACAGCAAAAAGTTATGTTGGATTCCGTTGCATACAATCTTACATCGGTAGATCTAACAAAGACAGAAAATAATTTCAAAATACTTAAAAATAACAATTACAATTAACCTTAAAAAAAACAAATTTTAACAATTATGAGCAGTAACAGCATTTTCGAGAGCAAAGGATTTAAAAAAGTAATGGCTTACATCTACGGATGGGGAGCGTCAATCGTAATCATAGGGGCACTTTTTAAAATTATGCACTGGCCAGGTGCAAACGCCATGCTGATTGCTGGTTTAGGTACCGAAGCGTTAATTTTCTTCGTGTCAGTATTTGAGCCTCAGCACGCTGAGTACGACTGGACTTTAGTATACCCTGAATTAGCAGGTATCGAGCCAACTGAAAAGAAATCAAAAAGCAATCAAGGAACTATCTCTCAGCAATTAGACAAAATGCTGGCAGAAGCTAAAGTTGGTCCGGAATTAATCGGCAGCCTTGGCAACGGTTTAAAATCTTTGAGCGATAACGTAAAAGATATGTCTAGCTTAAGTAACGCTACTTTAGCTACAACTGAATACACAACCAACATTTCTAAAGCTTCTAAAGCGATCGAATCAATTGGTTCTGCTTCAACTGAAATCAGCAACTCTATGAGCAACTTCGCAGGTGGTTTAACTACAATGGTTAACAACTTGTCTTCTACTGCTAACGATAGCGCTGAATTCAAAGACAATATCAATAAATTAAACAAAAACTTAGGCTCATTGAATTCCGTTTACGGTAACATGTTGAGCGCTATGGGTGGAGCACGTGCTTAATTTTTATTTTCAAACAGTAACGAAAGGAGAATAAGAAATGGCAAGTGGTAAATTATCCCCTAGACAGAAGATGATCAACATGATGTATCTCGTGTTGATCGCCCTACTGGCATTAAATATTTCGAATGAAATTTTGAAAGCGTTCCACCTGATGGAAGTATCTTTCAATAAAGCAAACGAATCTTTAACAGCCAAGAATAAAGCCTTAATGGATGCCTTCCAGGCAGCTGCAGATGATCCTGCTAAAGCGGTGAGAGCAAAAAAATGGGCTGAAAAAGCAAAAGAAGTTCAAAAAATCTCGGATGATTTCTGCAAAGAAATCGGAAAGTACAAAGCGGATATCGAAAAAGCTGCAGGCGGTAGAAAAGAACCTGAGTCTCCAGCTGATAAAGGTAAAGTACTTGAAATGAGCAAAGGTGATGACATGGAAGGTCACAAACACTACTTAGGTACTGATGATGCTAAGCCAGGTAAAGGCGACGACTTGAGAAAGTTAATCGACAATACCCGTGCTAAAATGCTAAAAGTATTAGAAGGTGTTAAAGACGAAAAAGCTGTTATCGCTGCGTTCGAAAAGAATACTGCTTTCAGAGTAGAAGATTTCAAAGACGAAAATGGCGCAACCAAAACTTGGCAGAGAGACGTTTTAGGTCACTCACCAGTTGCTGGTGTAATGGCGATGTTGACTAAAGTACAAGGTGACTGCAAATCTTTGGAAACTGATATCTTAACTAAATTATCAGAAAACATTGATGCTACTGTTGCTAAGTTCGATAAAACAGCTGCCTTAATCATCGCTGAGTCTACCAACGTTATGTCTGGTTCTCAGTTCAAAGCTAAAGTGGCTCTGATGGCTTACAACTCTACTGCTGCTACTAACATATTAGTAAACGGTGTTAAAGTTCCGGTTGTTGATGGTATCGGTGAATATACTGCTACTGCTTCTGGTGTAGGTTCTCATAAAATTGAAGCTAAGATCGAAACTATCGACCCTAATACAGGTGGCCCGACTTTCGTATCTGCTGCTCCGGTAGAATGGACTTCATTCGTTGCAGGTGCTACTATCTCTGCTGATGCGATGAACGTTCTTTATGTTGGTCTTGATAACCCAATGTCTATCTCTGTTCCTGGTGTAACTCCAGCTAACGTGTTCCCTTCAGGTTCAGGCATCGCTCTGAAACCAAACGGTGCAGGTAAGTGGATTGCAACTGTAAGTGCTGGTACAAAAACTGGTACTATCACAGTAAACGCAAAAATGCCTGATGGAACTCAGAAACGTATGGGTGATCCAATGACCTTCAGAGTAAAATCAGTGCCAAAACCTGTTGCTCAGTTAGGTTCATTAACTTCTGGTACTTACCAGAAAGGTGAAATCGCTCTGCAAAACACTTTATATGCTTACCTTGAGAATTTCGTATTCGAAGGTGTTAAGTTTACAGTAACTAAATACAGAGTTATCTTCATGCCTAAAAAAGGTTATATGGAAGAAGCTGCTGTAAGTGGTAACAGCGCTGCTGCTATCAAATCATTCGCTAACAAAGCTAAGACTGGTGACCTGATCGTTATCGACGGTATCAGAGCAGTTGGTCCTGGTGGCGAAAAACCATTGAACCCGATCACATACACATTTAAATAATATGAAAAGAATTCTCGTCATCTTAACCTTCTGTCTGGCTATTGGTGCCAATGCTCAGGTCAACTACGGAGATTTTATTACCAGTGGTGAACATACCAGCTATGTAAAAGTAGCAGTTCGTCAAAGACCGGTAGTAGCTTATCCATACCTGAGAGAGGCAGATGTTAAGTTTTCCAGACGTGTCATCAGATGTATCGACGTACGTCAGAAGATGAACAAACAATTAGAATGGCCTCGTCAACCTCTTAACAGGTTGTTATACGAAGAAATGTCTAAAGGTAATATCATCCCTTACAAAACCGACTCTTTGTTGTCTTTCTACAATACAGAAGACTTCACTAAGCGCGGTGGTCAGGAAATTATCGTATTCATCGCTACCGATCCTGATGATCCGACCATTGGTTACGATTCTACCTACTATGAGCCGTACAAATATGAAAATATTAAAAAGTACTGGGTTATGGAAGATTGGATCTTTGACTATAAGCACTCTGTGTTTAAGCCAAGAATCATCGCTGTTGCACCTATCTTCAGACCATCTTACGGTGGTGCTACTGCGCCTGAACAACCATTGTGCTGGATTAAAATGGACGAAATTCGCGGCTTGTTAGCGAACACAGAAATGTTCAATCGCTACAACGACGCTTCTCGTCTGAGTTTCGATGATTTCTTCCAGATGAGAATGTTCGATAGCTTCATCGTGTATGAATCTAACGTTTTCGACAACTACGTTAATCAGTTCCAGGAATACGAAAATGACGCCGTTGGTGCATTGCTGAAAAGTGATGAAATCAAAAACGACCTGTTCATCTTCGAACACGACCTGTGGCAGTTTTAACTAAAACATACTTTCAAAAGAACCCGGACTACAATCCGGGTTTTTTTATGCCCGATTAGGAAATAGGAATTAGGATATAGGATTTAGGGTTGCTGACGCTCACTATTTCCTTTCCCCTTCACCGCGGAGCGCAGCTCTTTTTGACCGTGAACCGCGGGACTTTTTGACCCCGTAGAGCAAAGCTCTCAACGGGGCAGGCTTTGGATTGCAAGTCCAACGGCTATAATTTGTGTATCGATGTTGGATGTTTGTCAGAAACCACAGCCATCCCAGCACTAATCCCAGCCATCCCAGTCTGCCCGCGCAGCGCCATTCCTTTCCCCTAAATCCTATTTCCTATCTCCTAATTCCTGAAAAAACCAGCAATATATACCTTCATTTTCCGTTATAATTATAGCATTAAATTATTCGTATTATGAGACATTCTACACCTTCATTTTTTAGTTATTTTATAGATACGGGCACTTGATCCACTCATGTAACCCGTATCTTTTTTTTACCTCTTTTATCAGTTATTAACACTGAT
>JAIXYV010000112.1 GCA_027490055.1 Bacteroidota bacterium
AACAATCTTAATGTGTTCTATGTCTACTCATATTCTATCGGACCAACAAAATTCTATGTGTCAAAAAAAAATGTGGGCGATTAGATTTTTTATTGGAACTGCTCTACCCCCTATTTAACCGATATAATCTTATCCCCTACTCTCAAGGCATTTACAACCTCCATACCCTTTACAACTTCGGCAAAGATGGTATACCTGCCATCAAGGTTAGTGGTGTAGTTATGTGTAATGAAAAACTGCACACCTTCTGAGTCTTTGCCCGCTGAGGCCAGGCCTACGCTGCCGGGGTGGTACCTCAGCTCGCTGCTGAACTCACTGCGCTGCATCCAGTTCAACGATCCCCAGCCATCGCCTCTCGGACATCCGCCCTGTATGACAAAGTCGGGTACATAACGGTGAAAGGATTTATTGTCGTAATAACCACTGTCGACTAACTTTAAAAAATTAGCCACTGAAGCCGGTGATTCACTCACCTTCATTGCCAACACTATAATCCCTTTATTAGTCGTTATCGTTACTTGTTTGTCTTGTGGAATCTTAACAACGTAAGACCAGTCGATGGGATTCTGATACCCTGATCCAAAAAAGTTTGGATAGGTAAAAGTCTGTTTCTGCAATTGCATCTTTGTTTTGTAAACATCTAACCATGCTTCGTAGTCGCGTGGAATAACCAAGGTCTGCATAGCATTGTTCAATACCTCCACTCCCGCTTCTGGCGTCGATTTCCAGACACTGTCTTTGCGAATGCGCTCACAGATCAATGACACATACGCCACATTGCCACTCATTAACAAGTTGGTATACATGGTATCGTGAAGCGTTTTGGCCAGACTTATATATTGCTCCATGGCATAGGTCTGCACCGGCACCATTGTCGTTGCCGTTGCAACTTTATACCAGTCGCTTGCCAGTAATTCTTTTCGCTGCAGAATTGCCAGTCGCTTATAGGCATCGTTACCCACCTTCTTAAAGGAATCATTTAATAATTTATAAGTGATAGGCTTTTTCTTAATCTCGGCAGCTGGTTTTGATGGATTGAGCACTTTCTGGCAAAGCACCTTGACTTCCGGATTCTTAGTGCTTGCCATTAGTCCGGTAAGGAAAACTTTAGCCTCCGTCGAAATGCGTTTGCGTCTGGTGCTGTGGTAGGCACAACGTGCTATTCCGATATGCATAGCAGTGTCAATTGATTTAATATCAATCTCTGATAAAAACTTAGAGGTTCTGTAATCCGCACATTTACCAAGTGCTTCGAGAATATTGTTTTTAACTTCAGTCACTTTTTCATTCTTAAAACAAGAAATCAAAGCTTCGCAGTTACTGCTATCGTAAAGCTGACCAATACTGAAGGCTGCAGATTTTCTGATAATGGGACTGGCATCGCTTCTCAGTGCATTGAATAAATAAACACTGTACGACTTGTCCTGAACAGACGCAAAGGCCATTAAAGCATGGTAGCGGTGACGTTCTACCGGATACTTCAGGTAAGGCACCAAAGCCGCCGCATTGCGATTGTACTGATGGTTGTAAATATTAATCAGAACAGTGTCATTGCTGAACCGGTTCTGTGCTTCTGACTGAAGCGTGATAAAGGCTAAAATCAAAAAACAGTATTTCATAAGTTAGGGGTTTTGACGGATCACTTCGTACATCATTATACCGGCAGCAACCGATACATTGAGAGAATCCAGCTCAGACTTCATTGGAATCTTCACCAGTTTATCGGCTAGTTTTAATAAGGCCGGAGAAATACCATCCTCTTCACTGCCGACAATCACAACACATGGTTTGGTATACGTATCAAAGAACAATTCTTTATTGGCTTTCTCTGTACCACAAATAATTTGCAGTCCATCGTCCTTTAAATGCTTAATGGTTTGAAACAAGTTCTGAGAACGACAAACAGGTAAATGCAGCAAAGCACCAGCAGAGGTTTTAATGGCTTCGTCGGTTACTGTAGCAGATCCTTTTTCAGGAATAATGATGGCATCTAAACCCGCAGCCATGGCAGTACGAGCGATTGCACCAAAATTTCTAACATCCGTTATTCTATCTAAAGCAATCAGGAATGGTGTTTTATCCTGATCTAATAATTTCTTCACCAGCTCTTCGGCGTTGTGGTACTCGATAGACGAAATTTTAGCCACCACACCCTGGTGATTTTTAAACTTCGATAGCGAATCGAGTTTCTCTTTTGGAACCTCTGTGAAATTTACTTTATGTCTGTTAAGTATCTGTTTGATATGCTTGATACTCTCGCCCATGCCTTTTTGCACATACACTTTTACAAATGTTGCACGGGCATCCAGCGCTTCTTCTAAAGGACGAATTCCGAAAATCAGTCCTGTGTCTTTATTCTCTTTTTCCATGGTATTGATAAAAATAAAGACGCAATAAATGCGTCTTTATATAGGGTGTTTAATATTTTATTGTATTGACATACTACTCCAGTGTGAGGTAGCTTTCAACAGCAGGTTTCAACTCTTTGTTTGATCTTGCCCATTTGTCAGCCAGATCTTTTAACTTCCATTCGTTGGCAACATACTGAGCACGCTCCATGAAGTCGTAGGCATCTTTGCACATTTCCATCATGTATCTGTATTTCTTCTTGCCTTTGAATTGCAGGTAATAAGCCACTTCTTTGTTACAGTAGTCGTATAAACCTCTCAACTCTTCTTCAGCTGCTTTTGTATCGCCAGCCTGGTGCAATAAGTCAGACATATAGTATCTGATCTCGGCTTTAGTTGGCAATGCTCTGTCAGGCAATTCAGTTTTACATTTGTTAACCAACTCAATAACTTTCTTCTTGTAGCTATCAGCCAGAGCTTTATTGCCCGGTTGAGTCAACATAGAATCTGTCATCTTCATTTGATTAACTTTATTCAGGTACTCGGCACCAGTATAGATAAACATCTTCTGCATAGCGTAAGGCAGGATAGAAGATTTATCATCCATAGAGAAGTCTTTCTTTTCTTTGATACCAGAATAACGGAATTTGTTCATCAACATATCATACATGTTATCCAGGTTGATTCTTGATACATCGCCTCTCTGAACATCCGATTTAATAGGCACTAACTGATAGATCAAACCTTTTCTTTCGAAATAAGCCTGCATACCCAGGTAGCCATCATCACCAGAAGTTGTAGAGAAACAGATAGGACGTTTCCATCCGGTAGCAGCGTTTGTAGCAATTAAATCCATCAGAACAAGATCACCTTTGTTAAGGTTTCTGCCTGGGAAATCGATAAAGATATCATTAACGATTTGAGCACTGTCTTTAAGATCTACAACACCTGATTTAATTACCGCTTCTTTGTTGACAGGCACTCTGAACTTACGGTAACCGTAGGTCGTTTGTTTGCTGTTGACTAAGTCAGTAATGAAACTGCTTAACAATCTTGGGTTATAATCTTTAGCATCCTGGAAATTAAAGTAATCATTAATACCTGCTGCTAATTGATCTTTAGTTAAAGTTAATGGCAATGGCTCACTGTCGTATACTTTATTCAGCAACACCTGAGAATACCAATCAGTAGGCAATAAACTCTGGTTGATGATACGGATATCTTTTCTGATACCTTCAACGTTTTGAGCATACCACAATGGATAAGTATCGTTATCACCGTTGGTGAATAAGATGGCATTTGGAGGACAAGAGTTCAGGTAGTTTTTAGCGAAATCGATACCTAAGTAACGCTCACTTCTATCGTGATCATCCCAACCCTGAGTTCCCATAAGAACTGGAGCTGACAGAGCAATTACAGCGGCTAAAATAGCTGCCATGCTGCCTGATAATTTACCTTTTAATTTATCCCAGATGAACAGAACACCTAAACCAATCCAGATACAGAAAGTCTGGAACGATCCAACCATCGCGTAATCTCTTTCACGTGGCTCGAATGGTGGCTGATTCAGGAATATAATAATTAATATACCAGTGAACAGGAATAATACAGACGTAACGATAGCATCGGTTTTGCCTTTTTTGAAGTGGAAAACCAAACCAAGCACACCAAGAATCAAAGGAATAAAGTAGAATTTATTACGCGCTTTGTTATTGGCCATGTAGTCTGGCAATTTAGTTTGCGGACCGAGTCTAAGCTCATCCAACATATTGATACCAGAGATCCAGTTACCTTCAACTGTGCGGTTGAAATCGTGGCCCTGCTGATCGTTTTGTCTGCCGGCAAAGTTCCACATGAAGTATCTGAAGTACATATGACCCAACTGATAGCTTACCAGGAAAGCGATATTGTTACCCATTGATGGTTTAACGCGTTTCAAATCCTGGATTTCAGCATTGATTCTTTCTCTTTCTTTTTGATCTTGAGTCTGACCGAACTGTTGTTGTTTCAACTCGATCTGAGAAGACACATCGGCCATGCCACCCCAGCTGCGGTAGCCGTTAGGACTGCTTTCTTTGTCCTGATCACCCATACGAGGGAACAAGGTGCTGTACTCTTTCTCGTATTTGTATTCGTTTCTATTACCGATTTGGGTATAAGCGTTAGCATCTTTTCTGTAGATGGCTTTACCTTCTTTAACATCGTAGTAACCATCACCGTCTGCATCAGCAGGTTCGGCGTTGAAATACGGACCGTATAACAGAGGACGATCGCCATACTGTTCACGGTTGATATAACTTAACAGGTTAAAAGGCTCTTCAGGATTGTTCATATCGATGGCTGGATTGTCCATTGAACGAACTACCACCATGGTATAACTTGAGTAACCCAGAAGAACATAAGCGAAGCAAATGAAAGCCAGATTGACTACTCTGTTTTTCTTAACGTATCCAAAATGGTAGATACCATAAGCAGTACCAGCCACTAATAATAAAATGGCGAACAATGAACCAGAGTTAAATGGCATACCCATTGAATTCACGAAGAACAAATCCATCTTAGCCATCAGGTTTGGAATACCTGGAATAACACCGTTCTGAATAAAGAACAATACAGCCAGTCCGATAAGTCCCGTATAGATAAGCCCTTTGTGGGTCATTGTATAATGTTTGAAATAGTAGATATAGGCAACGGTAGGAATTACCAGCAAACTCAATAAGTGGGTACCAACGGCCAGACCAACGAGGTAGGCGATAAGGATAAGCCATTTATCAGCATACTGACTTTCGCTTTCTTCCCAGCGCAGAGTAGCCCAGAATGTAAGAGCGGTAAAGAAAGATGACATAGCGTACACCTCAGCTTCAACGGCACTGAACCAGAATGAATCGCTAAAGGTAAGTGCCAGAGCAGCCACGATACCAGAACCGAAGATAGCGATACGGTTAGAGGCAGAGCCATCGTCTTTCACCATTTTCTTAGCGAAGTGGGTAGTGATCCAGAAAGTGAAGAGCACTGTAAGCGCAGAGGTAACGGCACTAAGCATGTTAACAGCCACAGCTACACCAGTAGGTTCGCCGGCGAACATAGAGAATAGGCGACCGAAGAGCAGGAACATAGGCGCTCCCGGCGGGTGTACTACTTGCAGTTTGTAGGAAGCAGAGATAAACTCACCGCAATCCCAGAGGCTCACAGATGGCTCGAGGGTCATGGTATATACCACGAGTGCCACCAGGAAAGTCAACCAACCTAAGAGGTTGTTAATCATCTTATAATTCATAATTTATCAAAAATCGAAGCGAAAATAGGTAAAAAGCCGCTTCTTTTAAAACTAAAAACGAAAATGCTGCGGAACTTGGTGGGGATAAGAGCGTGAATTGGTCGAAAAGTAAGTTTCTAGAAGTACTTTTACACCCCACCCTGACAGGGTGTTTTATAAAAAATAATTCCCCGTCCGAAACACCTAATCCTAAAAACGACTTCTGTCCCAATGCAGTTTTAAAAGCGAAACCCCTGCCCTTTCGACAATTCTATTTTTGATTTGTTTAAATTCTAAATTACTCTTACCTTTGCACCTCATTTTATGAAAATGGCGGGGTAGCTCAGCCCCGATAGTTATCGGGAGTTAGAGCGCAGGATATAGGAGTTTGACTCCTTGAGAATTAAAAACGGTGAGAATGATTAGTGCAGATTTTAAATATATGGCGGGGTAGCTCAGGTGGTTAGAGCGTAGGATTCATAACCCTAAGGCCGGGAGTTCAACTCTCCCCTCCGCTACAGTGAAGCAGAGAAAGCTCGGAACGAAATTCCGGGCTTTTTTTTCTCCACACTCACCCTCCTCCTCACCCTCACACTATTCCTCACCCTCGTCCTCACACTCATCCTCACCCTTTTTTCCATAGACCGCAGGTCCGACGTTTTACTCTTTTTCCCGGCACCGCTGAGGCCGGTCTACGTATAAAATCCTCCTTCTCTATTCAATGATTGTGCAGCATCGCCGATGCACATGATTCGTTATTTTTTGTTGCAAAATTCTAATTTAAAAATATCCCTTAAAAACTGTAACATCCCGCATCGGCGATGCTCCACAATTTTTCAATGAAAACGATAGGGTTTTTAAAAGGTAGTCCGGCCTCAGCGGTGCCGGAGAGCAAAAGAAAGCGTGCGCCCATCCTATGCAACCATGTTGCGGCTGTTCAAACCCGACCCTATTGTAATGATCTCTTCGTGCCTCAGAGCTATTACAATGGGTGCCCCGGTTTGAATGCATCCGCTGCCATGGGCATAGTATGAATGGCGCATAACGTTCTAAACAATGTGTAGTGTAATTTTCAATGATACGTCAGATATCGCCTGAATACGATATTCTATATGTTAAAAAACAATATTCCTAAATACCTCAAACAACTC
>JAIXYV010000094.1 GCA_027490055.1 Bacteroidota bacterium
AGTAAAATTCGGGAAATTGACATTGTCGTTTGGAACCAGACTTCTGCCGGCATCATATTTTGCATCAAAAGATTGAATGCTTCTTATAAACTGCGCAAGAGCTTTCTGGATTTTTACCTCAGTGATTTCTTCAGAGCCATATACAAAAACAAACAGTTCTTTGTAATAGTCAAGCTGACTGAGTTTATCTATGAGGGTATTGATATTTGGGTCGCCATTAAGACCGCTGTATCCCATTTCATTATGGTCTTGAATTGGTTTTGTTGTTTGATCTTCTAAGGAGTTTGCTCTTTCGTCCCAGAAAAATTTGGATTCTACACCAAATCTGGCATTGACAAGTCGCATGCTATGGCGACCGGTTAAACCATTGACACCTTTGCTTGCTACTGAAGTATCTCCAAAACCAAATTCTTGTCTGTGGCAACTGCCACAAGAGATGGTGTTATTGACGGATAGTTTTTTGTCATAAAAAAGCACTCTACCTAGTGTAGCACCTTTGTCTGTGATGAAATTAGCACCTGTATTGTCTTTTCTAATATAGGCAGGCGTATTCTGATTGGCGTATTGTTCCAGATTGTTTAAATCGATGGCACCTTTAAAAATAGAATCTACCGAAGCTGTCTTTGTTGCAGAGCCTGAAGGGTCTTTTTTACATGATGGGGCTATCAGTATTAAACAATAGAGACCAATCAGTGCGGTTATCGTATAGATTTTATTAAACATATAATTTGACTTTTTATATTAGACGTTAAAAATACAAAAGGTTTAATCGAGTTCTCAAAATTTTTGGTTTTTTTTTGAGGCGCAATAAATCAGCGCATATCGAACTCGAAAAACTTCGATGAGTTTAGGTAAATATTAATCTTGGTATAGTCGGTAGACTTTGATTGTATTGTGACTTGCAACCAGTGCCATAGAATCAACCATTTTATTGATGCGTTGTTCCAGGGTAGAATCATTAGAGATGAAATATTCTGGGTGGGCACCATAGATAATATGATTAAGGCGAGCGCTATCGTGTTCAGGTGACACCCGATGGCCGCGAAGGTGCATCATATAAAGGATATTGTTTGGAGAAGGATCTATGCCTGCGATAACGCAACTGTTGCGGTTGATAGAATGTAATTGTGTTAATTTCTGTCTGAGCGAATCGTATGACTGAGCGTTAATATGAGATTGTTCCCAGTAGTTACCTACAGTATATCTTTCCTGCAGATTAACAGTGCCTCCGTTGTATTGCACTGAAACTATCTGAACGAGCGCGATTAGAAGGATGATTTTAATGTACCAAAGTTTAGCTGGTATTTTACCAATAGCTTCAGAGAGTGCCAACCAGTTGATGATAAAAGATGGCATCAGGCAGATGATATAATAGTCGTGGTATTTAAACTGATCTATCATCAGGAAAAGAAAACACAGTGAGCCAAAAAGATTAATGATAGCAATGAACCAAAGCTCATTAGAGATATATTTTTTCAAAAAAATTGGCAGAAATAGCAGACCCGTAAAGAGATAGATAAGAGGTTCTGAAAAGGTTTGCTGTGGCCAGTTGGCGAGGTAGATCAGCCAGGCTGTTTGATAATCGCTCCAATGCTCTGGAATAGGCACACGCATCATAAAATACTGACTGTTGTGTGTCATAGAGAGATGTCGACTCCAGAAGAACCATGCAATAGGAATCAGGCACGAAAGCACTAATAAAACAAGAGCCTCTTTTCGTTGATGGATCGTAATTTTAAACGATGGCAAGAAGGAAAGAGACACTACCCCTAACATTGTCAGCAATTGTATGGCGACGGTTGTTTTAGTGGCAACCGCCAAAGAAAGGCTAAGCACAAATAACAGCTTAAGCATCCAGTGTTTGTAGGATGGTAAATAAGGGTGAGGAAGAAATAACCGGGCAAAGAGAAACCATGCTACCAGAGCCAGACCCAGAGCGGTGATATCTGGCAGAAAACCTGCCGAGTAAAACATAAGGATTGGGGATGATTGCAGGAGTATCACCAGCAGGAATGCCACGATAGCATTGACCCGGGTTTTGAGCCATAAGAATAGCGCCAGCATGCCTGCAGTAAAAAAGCAGAAGCTAAGGAGTCGGAACCAGAACTCGTCGTATGAAAATGCTTTATAAAGGACTGCCGATAGGTAGGCAGTGAGTGGCAATTCGCAAGAGACAATACCGTCAATACAGCGATTTTCGTTCACCTCAGGATAGAGGAAATTAAGTCCGTCGTAGTAATAATTCTGAGCGAGTGAAGCGCGATCGCACTGGGCACTCTGATGCACACCAGAAGGCAAGGCAGAAAAATGCGAAGTGATGCCGGCAGAATAGCAAAACAGCAACCATGCGATGAGGAATGCCAGGATGGTATAGAGGTGCCGGCCTTGCAAATTATTTTTTAGCTGGAATTACAGGAACCCGGGTTTCAGATATTTTTTTAATGCCACCATAGACATTTTTTATCAGCTGGAAACCATTTTTTCTAAGGATACTGGAAGCCATCATACTGCTATAGCCGCCGCTGCAATAAACATAAATCACTTTATCTTTATCCAGTTCAGCTATGCGGTTCTGTAGTTCGAGTACCGGAAAGTTTTTTGCATCCAGAACATGACCTTCTTTGTATTTGTCTTCGGTGCGCACATCGATGATACATTCTTCACGGAAGTTGATATCGAGTTCGAATTCTTCAGTAGTGATAGAGATGATCATGTCTAGGGGAAGTTCAGCGTCTTTATAGGCTTTAAAGCCATTCTCGATAAAGTGCAAATTGGTATAACCCATATCGGCGAGGCGAGTAGCTGCTTCGTCGTTGTTGTCGGAGACGATGAGGATATCTGCTGTTTTGTTTGGGAAGAGCGCAGAGAAGCGTTCTTCGAAGGGACCGTTGGTGCCGACATTAATACTGTCAGGGATAAAGCCACGTTCGAAGATATCAGGCACACGCACATCGGCGATTTGTAAATCCGGCAGATTGCGGGGATCGACTAAATTCATGCTGCAAATATAGCAAGATAAATTTTGAGAAAAGGCAGCTTGATGTATGGCAATGTGCAAAAAGATTGTAAATTTGCCACCCCTCAATACGGAGAGTTGTCCGAGTGGTCGAAGGAGCACGCCTGGAAAGTGTGTATAGGCCAAAAGCTTATCTAGGGTTCGAATCCCTAACTCTCCGCAAGATGAAGTAAAGCCTTAACGAAAGTTAAGGCTTTACTTTTTTTAATCAGACTTGCCAAGCGGCTCTGCGCTTGAGCAAGGCTGAGGAAAAAAAGTAAGAAGCATGCCTTTGGCAGGCTTTACTTCATATTAAGCCCACCCCAACGGGATCACGACCGAAGGGAGTATCGCATAGCAGAGCTCCCTTCGGTCGCACGCTATACGATTAAATGTTGGAGCGGATGTTCTGTTGAAAATGATTTGAGAGGCTTTGTTAGAGTATCGCATAGCAGAGCTCCCTTCGGTCGCACGCTATACGATTACATGTTGGAGCGGATGTTCTGTTGAAAATCATCGTATTTTAAAACACCCTGTCAGAACAAAAAATTAAATTTATTCTGCAAATTTTAAAAAGCGTATTCTAGGCTATGGCATAAAATTTGAAAAATATCCGGCATGTGTGTTGTCAAAAAAACTTTAATGCTGACTATGATTGCTTTTTGTTTGCCTAATGCGCAGGCACAATTGCAATTGTTTCTCGTCGATTCGTCGTTTACCACCAAAGATTACGGCGAAGTAGGAGCATCGTTTACACGCCGAAATGGCAAACAAAAACTCACTGAAAACGCGGGAGGGGATTTGTTAAATGGGAGCATCGATTACTATTGTAGTAATTGCAAAATCAACAGCGATGGACGCTTTACTTTCGACCGGTCTAAAGTGTATAACAACGGATCAGAAATCGTAATTCACGCATTTAAAAATGGGGATAAATATACCGATACTTTGCGATTGCATGTGCCGCGACCGATTGCTGTGAGTGCCTTGAAAAATAAAACCAATGTAACACCATCTGAGTCAATTCCCTTTGCGTTTCAGTTTTTATTTGATAATGGCGAATCTGTTTCTACCAACACACATGCTCACCTGTTAAAAACGGTAAGGTTTCGCGACCTCCCTCCTGAATTTGGCGTAGAGAAGGGGCAATTGTTTTTCAGTGCTACTAAATATTACGATTCGTGTCAGTTGAGTTACTATATTGATGGACTGCCGCATGTTGGCGGAAGAATAACCGTTTACCCGCAATACAATTATACCAGAACCATTGAAGGAAAAGGCAACAGAGGTCAGAAAGGCAACAGAGGTAGTTCTGGTTATTCAGGCAGCGGAAGCACACCCAACGGTCAGAACGGTCAAAGCGGCGGCAATGGCGGCAGAGGCAATGATGCCGATGATATGACGATTAAGTTGAAAACACTTCCTTCGGGTATTGTAAAAGTCGAAGTCGAGCGAGCGCGTTTAGTCAGGGAAGAGTACTATTTGGATTTTGAGGCTGGTGCCCGCTTGAATATCGATTTAAGTGGAGGCGATGGTGGGGAGGGTGGTGAAGGTGGCGATGGCGGAAGTGGCAATAATGCCACCGAAAGATACGCTGCAGGTTACGGTGGTAATGGCGGCGAAGGCGGTTATGGCGGTAACGGTGGAAGAGGTGGTTATCTTACTGTTTATGCAGATTCTACAGCATATAAATTTATCGATAGACTGACATTGTTTAATAGAGGCGGAAGAGGAGGTTATGGCGGGAGAGGCGGATCTGGCGGTAAAGGTGGTAGTGATAACAACGCCAGATTAATTGATATCCTGATCACTGGCAGACGCGGCAATGGCGGTGGTTCTGGCGGTCAGGGTAATGATGGTCAAAACGGCTACCCAATGACAGTGCATATTAAGTCGTAGCTACAACTGAACCGCCCAGAAATACAATGGCATACCGATGGTGATATTGACTGGGAAGGTGAGCGCTAATGCCATTGGTAAAAATAAACCTGGATTGGCTTTCGGTACTGATATTTTCATAGCCGCAGGTACAGCGATATAAGAAGCGCTGGCAGCTAATACCGCAAAGATAAATCGGTTGGAAATATCATCCGTGACAAAGCCGCTTAACAAAGCTATTGCGACACCATTAAACAGCGGGATAAGGATAGCAAACAGAATTGGGAACCAGCCGAAAGAGAAGAAGGCTTTCATTTTGCGACCGCTGGTGATACCCATATCCAGTAAGAAAATGGCGAGAAAACCTTTGAATAGATCGTTGGTGAAAGGCTTGATACCTTCTGCCTGTTTGGCGCTTGCCAGGTAACCTATAACAAGACTACCTAAAATTAGCAATACACTTCCATTGGTAAATGAATGTTTAATGGCAGTACTTTTTTCGATTTTTTCATCTTCATCTTTGTTGAAAATTGAGATAAGTAACAAGCCCATGATAATAGCCGGAGATTCCATGAGTGCCATGATAGCTACCATGTGTCCGTGAAGTGTCAATTGTTGCGCTTCCAGGTAGGAAACTGCTGTTACAAAAGTGACTGCGCTAACAGAACCATAAGCTGCAGCGATGGCTCCCGCGTTAAAAATATTCAAAGTTCTTTTCAGGATAAAGAATGTGTAGAGCGGGATAATGAGAGAGATGGATATTCCGAACAGCATTGACCAGCCAATTTCTGTATTGAAGGTCTCGTGAGAGAGCTCTTGTCCCCCTTTAAATCCAATTGCAAAGAGCAGGTATAAGGAGATGAATTTGGAAGAGTTGGGTGGAATTTCGAGATCGCTTTTTAATAGGACAGCGATAATACCGAGGACAAAGAAAAGAAGAGCGGGATTAGTTAGGTTTTCAAGTAGTAAATTAAAGTTCATTTTATAGTCTGTTTTTTGCAAAAGTCAGGCGCATGCCAGTTGTGTTATCGATGATTTTATTCTGGTCGTAAACTAAGTAGCCGTTGACGAATGTTTTCTGAATCTGACTGTTAAAAGTTTGGTTCATTAGAGGCGACCATCGGCATTTGTAAAAGATGTTTTCTTGAGAGACTTTCCAGGGTTTATTAAGGTCGACCAAAACCATATCGGCATAGTAGCCTTCTCGCAAATAACCTCTGTCAGGCATCCTGTAAATTTCAGCAACATGATGTGCCGTTTTTTCAGCAATCTTCTCGAGGCTTATTTGTTTCTGATGGTACAGTTCCAATAAAACCACAAAGGCATGTTGCACCATTGGTCCGCCAGACATAGATTTTAAATATGTGCCTTCTTTTTCAGATAGCAGGTGTGGTGCATGGTCGGTTGCAATAATATCAAGTTTGTTTTCAAGAAGCGCATTTAAGAGTCCCGATTTGTCTTCGGCAGATTTAACCGAAGGATTCCATTTAATTAATGAACCTAGTTGGTCGTAATCTGAATCATCGAACCAGAGATGAGGGATACAGGCTTCTGCTGTAATATGTTTTTTGTGTATTGGTGTATCGCTGTCAAACAGAAGGGCTTCTTCTTTTGTGGTAATATGGTAAAGGTGTAGTCTGTTTTTGTGTTTCTTCGCCAATTCAACTACTCTTTTTGTGGCGCTAAGGCAGGCAGCGTGACTTCTGATTTTGGGGTGACAGTTGACGGGAATGTTCTCGCCGTATAAGTTTTGGTATTTGCTTAAGTTGTCAGCGATAATTGAGTCGTCTTCGCAATGTAAGGCAATAAGAGACTCTGATCTGGAAAATAGCTTTTCAAGATACTCCGGATGGTTGGCCATAAGTCCGTGTTCATTATCGAAGTATAAGCCATCATCCGTTATGCCACAAACTTTTTCGTTATCTGTTCTAAGGGCTTCTTCAAGGTTATCCTGATTGATGCCCATGAAGAAAGAATAATTAGCAATCGAGTTTTTAGAGGCTATTGCGTATTTCTCTTCCAGTAAGTTATGCGTAAGTGTATTTGGAATGGTGTTTGGCATCTCCATAAAAGAAGTGATACCGCCTGCTACAGCTGCTCTTGATTCTGTTCGAATATCTGCTTTGTGTGTAAGGCCAGGTTCTCTGAAATGGACCTGATCATCTATCATTCCAGGGAATAGAAATAGATTTTCAGCATTGATTTCAAAAGCATTTGCAACCTGAATATTTTCTGCTATTTTTTCAATTCGATTATTTTTGATGAGTACATCGGCAACTTTAATAGAACCTTCGTTTACGATAGAGGCTTGTTTTATGAGCGTAGTTTTCATTGATACTTAAGGATTGCAGATGTCGCAATACATTGGGTTTTGGTGGGTTTTTTGATTAGGGTATTGAATGGCTTTGCTGTAAGCACATTTTTGGCAGGTATAGATTAATTGCTTGATGCCCTTGCTTGGCGTTTCGCATATTTCACAAGGTAAACCTGGAACTGCTTTGTGCACTGAGAAGCCAGGCATAGAGCATTTTGGACAAAGTGATTCTATTTTCTCGAGAAGTTTTTGTGCGCATTGTTCAATCACTTTCATTCTGGTAGGATTATACATGGCCCGCATGTCTGTCTCTATGAAAATTTTATCTGACCATGCAGAAAGTTGTCTGTATAGGCCGTACAATTTTTTTCTTGATTTAATTCCTTTATAGATTAAGTGCGGATTATTAGTGTCTTTTATAATAACACCATGTGAAGGAAATTGTACTTTTTCCAGGAACTCGTCAAGTTCTTCTCTAGAGTTTATTTGTATAGAGTGGAAGTTCGTTTCGGTGCTGAGCACTCTACTTGTTATTTCCAGGCCGTTTTTTAAGTCTATTAAGATTAAGATTTCTTCATTAGCCGGGATAAATAAGTAATCAGGATGCGGTCCGAAAGAACCTTCGCTGGCAATTACTAAATCGTGTTTGGTGTTTTTAATTGCTTCAAGGCATTTCATTTTGGCTGTCTCTAGAGGCGAATCTTTTCGCTCAATTTCACCACTAAATGTTCCGAATTTATCTGAATCAAATTTCTTTTTAACAACGCATTCAAGTCCAAGTTTAGAGTCAAAGATTGGTTTTATTACCTCTTCCTTTCTGTGTTTGGTCGCTATAAGAAGTTTTCGACCATTAAAAAGTTGCTTGATTGAATTGAATTGTTTTTCCAAAATCGACTTACTTTTTTATAGTGTTCTTTAATTTAACTGAGTCTTGCATTAAGTAATTCCCAGCAGCCAGGGTAATAATTGCTAGTGAGGCGCAGATTTTGCTTAAAAAGATATTGTCACTCATTACAGCAATCATCAGATTGACAATTGCAGTGCCTATGATTATTGTTGATTTGATGGTGTTGTTTATCATTTTGTTACAATTGAATTTGGGTGTTTAATGAGATGTTGCCTTGAGAAGTTTTAAGGTGTTTTTGCATCTGAGTTAACTCGCTTTGAAGTGATTTTATTTTTGATTCTCTGAACTTAATCAATTCTTCGGAGCTGTCTTTTGCGATCTTGTTCTCGTGGAATTCAATTTTTACTTTAATCAAATTCGAGAGTAGTTGAGTGGCGTCTTCGCGACTGAATTCGCCTTGTATAAGTGTTATTGTCATGGGTTTTATTATTGTCCTTGTCCTAATGAATATGCCGCTTTGCCGTCAAAATCATAGAGATTTTCAGTCTTAATTACATCGATTTGGTTATCATTGGCAATTTTTAGTAGCTCGATGATATCTGATTTCTCTATTGTATGTTCTTTACTTGGTTTAAATCGACATCTCCAATGGTCGGTGCAAAAGGTTTCTTTAAAACCTTCTGGCCAAACTTTGATACCACGGTTGGTGATCATGCTTAGTTTGGCATCTGTTAATTCAATTTTCTTAACCAATTCAGCCAGGGTATTTGGGTCTTCTCCGCCCCAATGTATGAACACATCAACCCCTACCAGTTCTTTTTTCTGAGCAACTCTTCTTTTGTATTTTGGCAGCTGTAGGGCCGATGTGTTGTTATAAGCAGCTGCTTTTAGGGTTGTTGGCGTTTGATTGAGATTGGCTATAACAGCTTCTGCAAATTCTTTGGTGCCAACTTGTTTCTTGCTGTTGCCTGGCTGGTAAATATCAAATGTGTGAATGCCGTCTTCCAGAGTTTTAAGCCAGGCATTTTCGATTTTTTCAGCCACTTTACCCTGGCCAATATGATTGAGCATTAAGATAGCTCCATGTATCAGTCCAGAGGGATTAGCGATGTTTTGTCCGGCAATTGTGGGTGCAGAGCCATGTATGGCTTCAAACATGGCGCAAGTTTCACCGATGTTAGCTGAGCCTGCCAGACCAACCGATCCGGTAATCTGCGCGGCTATATCACTTAAGATATCACCATATAAATTTGGCATCACAATGACATCGAATTGTTCGGGTTCGTCGGCAAGTTTAGCCGCTCCAATATCAATGATCCAGTGTTCGTTATCGATGTTTGGGTACTCGATTGCTATCTCGTTGAATACTTTGCGAAAGAGACCGTCTGTCTGCTTCATGATATTGTCTTTTGTGAAACAAGTAACTTTTTTCCTGTTCTGTTGTTTGGCATATTCGAAAGCGTAGCGGATGATTTTTTCGCAACCTGGGCGACTAATCAATTTGAGGCACTGAACAACCTCGTCTGTTTGTTGATGTTCAATGCCTGCATACAAGTCCTCTTCGTTTTCTCTAATGATTACCACATCCATTATTGGGTGTTTAGTGCTGATATAAGGATGTAGGCTGCGGCATGGACGGATGTTCGAGTATAGGCCTAGAAATTTTCGTGTTGTTACATTCAGGCTTTTATAACCTCCACCTTGAGGTGTGGTTATTGGCGCTTTTAGAAATACTTTATTGTTTGTGATAACATCCCATGCTTCTTTTGCAATGCCCGAGGTGTTGCCTGCTAAATATACTTTTTCTCCAACTTCAATTTCTTCAAACTCAATTTGTGCACCTGCTGCTTTTAAGATAGCCAGAGTGGCATCCATAATTTCTGGTCCGATGCCGTCACCCTTCGCGATTGTAATTTTTGTCATGTAGCTTTAAAATTTGATGGAGCAAAATTCTATGTTTTTATATATAAATTTTCATTTATCTTTGCAATGTAAATCATTAATAATAGTTATGAACTATACACTCAATCAATTGCAGATCTTTTTAAAGATTGTTCAAACGCAAAGTGTTACAAAGGCGGCAGAGGAGTTACATCTTACACAGCCAGCGGTTTCTATTCAGCTAAAGAACCTTCAGGATCAGTTTGACATTCCCCTGACGGAAGTTGTAGGTCGGAAAATATACATTACCGATTTCGGTCGCGAAATTGCAGTTGCCGCTGAAAAGATCATCAACGAAGTATATGCCATTAACTACAAGACGCAGGCCTTCAAGGGGCAGTTAAGTGGTCGTTTGAAACTATCAGTTGTATCAACAGGAAAATATGTTATGCCTTATTTTCTGGCTGATTTTATGAAAACACATTCTGGGATTGAGTTAGTAATGGATGTTACTAATAAAAATAAAGTTGTAGAGGCATTAGAGAATAATGAAGTAGATTTTGCATTGGTATCTATCTTGCCTAAATCATTAAACATTGAAAAAATCAATCTGCTGAAAAATAAGCTGTTTTTAGTGGGGAGTGGCGAGCAGGCCGAGGAGCAGGCAGGTCAAACGCTCAAAATATTCAAAGATATGCCTTTGATATTTCGTGAAAAAGGATCCGGTACCCGACAGGCGATGGAAGATTTCTTCAATAAGAAATCTATAGCTGTTTTAAAGAAGATGGAGTTAACCTCCAATGAAGCGGTAAAGCAGGCTTTGTTGGCGGGTTTAGGGTACTCAGTAATGCCTTTAATTGGAATAAGAAATGAGTTGCGAAGTAAAGAACTTCATATAGTGCCAGTTAAAGGTTTGCCAATTGTAACGACCTGGAGTTTGATATGGTTGAAAGGCAAGAAGCATTCGCCATTGGCTTTAGCCTATCTCGAGTTTCTTAGAACCAATACCGATAGTATTGTTCATGAACAGTTTGGCTGGTATGAGCGATATTGATAGTCGATTAAAATTCAAATTTCAAACCACCTGATGGGAAAATAGCCAATCCATCATAGTAATTCTTGCCTTGAATGCTGTTAAAGCTCTCGCCATTGGCAATTTGTTTATTGAGAATATTGACAATATCAACGAAGCCAGTCATTTTAATTTTTTTATAGTTGAAATTGTAATTGACTCTGACATCGAGGCTTGAGAAATCAGGTAATCGACTGGCGTTTTTGCCAACTATTTCTTTTGAATATCTTATGTAGTCTGGATTGTTAAGGACGTTCGAATAGATAATATAAGTGTCTTTAGGTTTGCCAGTGGCATAGCGGTATTTTACAGCCATGTTCCATTTTTTGTTGAGCTTGTAACTCAGCAGGCAATTGATTTGATGAGGCTGACTAAAAGCAAAATTATAATTACCAAAACCGTCGTTGTCGTTTCTTTTGGTTTCTATGAATGAGTAGCCAATCTGCCCGTGAATTTTATCAATAAGTCTTTTGGTGATATTGATGTCAAAGCCTTTGCCGATTCCAGTGCCATTATTGTTTTTGCCAACAGTGCCGTTTACAGGTGTTACAACCAACTGGTCGAAATCTTTGTACCAGGCTTCAATAGTTAATTTTACATCGGGCCTGAAGTATTTTTTGTAACCAATAATTGCCTGAATGGTTTTTTCCATTTTCAATGTATTGTTATTGCTTTGGTCGGCAATATCAGAGTAAACAGGGTCCTGGTAATAGATGCCTCCACCAAAGTTCAAACTGTTTTTCTCATTGATGGCATAAGAGCCACTGATTCTGGGCGCAATAACATGCTGTTTAGAAAATCCGGTATAATCGTATCGAAATCCGGTATTCAATGAAATTCTTTTGCCGATTGAGAAGCCGTATTGCAGAAAGACAGAAGAGTTGAGTTTCGTTGAATTAAATGTTGCATTAACAAAGGCTGGGTATATAACCTGGTACTTTTGGGTGGGGTTTGTTAAGTCGGAGGCTCTGAAAACAAAATTCGTGTCATTGACCGATAATTGTCTGTCATTGTACAAGCTTAGCAGGTCCATTTCAAAACCACATGTTAGTTTGTTGTATTTATTAAATTTCAGCGTGTAAATTGATCGGTAACCGAGTTTACTTTCTTTATAGTTCTGAGATTGTATGTTTTTATTAAATGGGATATTCGTGTTAGTGAGATTGCCTGCCGAATCAAGGGAAGGGAAGGCTTTTCCAACTGTAACATCAGAAGTATAGCTATTGTAATACAAGATATTTTTCCAGGTATTTCTTTTACCAACCAGGGTTTTTAGGTTGAGTCCGAGTACAATTTTGTTTCGTCTAAAATCTGGCAGGTAAAGTAAATTCAGGTTTTTGTCGGCCTTAACATTATTGATGTCGCGCACATAGTGTTCTGGACTATTGATTGCGATGAAAGTTAGTTTGTTTTTAGCATTGATTTGTGTTGTAGTTTTTACAATGACATCGGCATAAATCGGCAATCCGATATCTTTCAATCCGATTAAATTTACCAGGGCATAGAAATTCTGATATCTGGCGGAAGCAAAGACAGTTGTTTTTTTCAATCCTTTAATGGGACCGCTGTAATTAAGGTTCAATCCCAGCAGGTCGATTTGCCCATCTACTATTGCATTGTTCTTATTGCCTTCTTTTATTTCCAAACCCAGATACGAAGCGCTTCTTCTGCCATACTCGCTGCCAAAACCTCCACCCTGGAATTGGGCATTGTCAATTACTCTTGGCGCAAATATGCTGAATCTTCCTCCATTTGGATCATTAAAGAAACTATTACCTTCGAGGTGACCAACTTCTGTCAGTGGTATATCGTCGACCATGTAGACATTATCTCTGACACCCTGACCGCGAACTGCTATGGCTGAGTAGATGCCACCGCTACTGGAAACGCCTGGCAACATGCCAATCGCTCTGAAAATATCGCCCTGAGCGCCAGGATTAAGTGAGATTTCTTCGCGCGAGAAACTGTAGGCAGAGACGGGCATGTTTCTGTTGTTCTCGTATTTGGATGATTTTACACTGCCGCCTTTTAATGCAAGGAGTGAGGTTTGCAAAGCAAAATCATAGGTGGTGTTTTTACCTGCCGCAACAATGATATCCGATTGTTCAAGATTATCATAACCCTCTTTTGAAAGGTTTATCAGATAAATGCCAGACTCTATACTGTCAATGCTATAATAGCCACTTGAGTCGCTGACAACACGCTTGTTAATCTTTGTGATTTTAATTTCAGCATTTACAATAGGTCGACTATTGTCTTTGTCAAGTATTTTACCGCTAATCTTTCCAAATGGTGTTTGCTGTGCATAGCTGGGATTGATAAAGTAGAAGAGATAAATTAGTGCGAAAAATTTCAGTTTCATCGAGGCGCAAAGTTAATTGCTATTTGATAGTAAAACAAAAAGCCCCATCACTGGGGCGTTTTGTTTTAATGAAATATTTTTTTATTGTTTACTAAATATCTCGGCATTGTTGCCATGTCGAATAATGTATAACCCATTACTCAGATTACCTGTAGATATTTGTATCAGATTTTGGTCTGTAGCTTTTACCTCCATAAGCACTTTGCCACTGATGTCGCAAATCTGCACTGGCAGATCAATATTATTTAATAAGTTTAAATTTAATTGTTCACTGACAGGGTTTGGATAGAAATTAAAACTGCTTGTCGCATTGTTCTTTATGCTTGAAACATTGAAGGTTCTATAGAAGGTATCGTTGCCGCAAGGAGGGTTATAAGCAATCATCGTAATCGTTTTCGGTCCCGTAAAGCTATAGGTGTAAGTTGGGTTTCTGCCAGTGCTCGAATTACCGTCGCCAAAATCGTAAAAGACACTCTGCGCATTGCTGCTGCTATCTGTAAAGTAGTAAGTTCTGTTGACGATATTTACTTCAAATTTAGCCTTTGGCTTTTGTAAGACATTAACCATTTTGCTGGCATATCCTTTACAACCGAAACCATTGGTAACTGTAACAGTGTATTTTGTAGAAGCGCCAGGTTTGGCAAAAATAGAAGCGGCAGCTCTGCCTGCGGGCGACCATGAGTAGGTGTTTCCACCGCCACCTGTTTGCGCAGTCAGTTGAACAGAATCATTATAGCACATGTTGGTGTCTGGAGAATTAATAATAACTAATGGCGATTGTCTTATAGTAACGTTAGCACTTGCCTGAGCAACACAACCCGCGGTATCAGTTCCTCTAACGGTATAGGTGGTTGATACAGTAGGCGAAGCATAAACGGTATCGCTGTTTAAGTTGTTTAATCCCGTAACTGGCGTCCAGGCATAAGTGCTGGCACCAGAAGCAAATAGTTTAGCGCCTGTGCTACCTGTACAGAAATTTGCATTGGTAGGGGTTACAGTAATAATCGGACTAGGGTTTGATTTTACCACTAAAGTTAAAATTGCCGTTGAATCTGAAAGACCAGAATTGCTGCAGGTAACGATACATTTAAAGTATTGTGTCGAATTAATAATGGCCGTGTTTAATGAACTGCTATTGCCTCCAACATTGTTATAGGGACCATTGATTGTGCCAGCATTTTTCCATTGGTAACTGATGCCTGCAAAGCCTGTGGTTTGTCCGCTTAAACTTAAGCTAGAACTACCGCCATTGTTGCAAATAACGGCAGGGGCAGCAGCAATTGAGCCTGCGCTTGGTTTACCAGTACATTGAGTAGGGAAAGAATTCCATTCCATTTCGTCGAGGTAGATATTATTGCCATTCTGACTGATACCTTTAATTAAGATATAATTGGTATTGCTGGTAAATCCTGAAGGTACATTGAAGGTGTATCTAACCCAGCCATTTGCAGCCACGGTGTCTGGCACAGACATTTTTGTGTAACGCGCTAATGTGCCAAAATGTGTTGCACCCGTTAAGCTATTGCTGGTATTGATGTATAATGAAATACTGTCTCCATTTACTGAGCCATTATCTCTGAAAATCCAAAAGCTGATATAAGCTGTATTTGAACCTTTTGCAGAGTAATCGATAACTGGTGTTACAATGGTTTGATTTGTTCCAGCAGCTTGGCCTCTTGAAGAAAAACGCACCATGCCAACTCCACCCATTGGCGTACAAGTCGGGAAGGTGCCGGTTGTTCTGCGGCTCCATAAATTGGTGTTGCCTATGCCAGACCATCCTGAAGGTAAGAATGTGTTGTTTTCAAAGCCTTCGTTTGAGATAGTTTGTGATTGAGCGGGACTAACTATTAGTGCTAATGTAATAACTATTAAAGTTAGTTTTAAATACAAAGTAAATTTTCTTGTCATAAATATTGTGAGGGGTCAAAAATAAATAAATCCTGACTGTGTTTCAGGATTTATTTTATTGAATTTGTTATTTGGTTGATAAATTGCGACTTATTCTTTCAAGATCTTTTTTGTGATAATGCCATTGGTGGTTTGTATGTTTAGGATATACATGCCAGAAGGCCAGTTGTCTGTTTTGATAATGTTTTCGCCTTCATAGATAGTGCCATCCCAAATTGAAATGCCATTTAAAGTGTATACCACAGCGTTACTGTTTTCGACGCCTGAATAGATGCTCAGATATTGTTTAGCTGGCAAAGGATATACAAATATGGTTTCACTGAGTGATTCTGTATTTATTGTTAAATTATTGCAATTGTAGTAACGCGACTGGCATATCACGGTATCGCAGTTATTGCAAGTGTCTGTGATTTTAACACAATAGGTATGATAGCCGTTTCGAATAATTGGTGCAATAAAGAAATAAGTGTTGGACACTATCTGAGTATCAACTTTCCAGATAAATTTAAGGCACGAATTGTTGGAATTCTGATTCATGGCGATATACCCTGTTGTTGAGTTTCTGTATCGAATACCATTACAGGAATCAAAAAAATTGATGGCTGCTATTTTGTTTTTCCAAACACATTTATTGCCGAAACATGAAATGGTTTTAGTGGAACAGAAAGTGGTATCACATTTATTACAGGTATCAGTAACTTTAACACAGATATTATAAGTGCCGTTCTGGGTGATGTTTTTGTGCATTACATATCCAGTACCTGCGGCAACGCCATTTACTGTCCAGCTGTATTTAAAGCAGGAGGTGTTATACTGAAAAGAGATATATCCATTTACATTAGCACTGCTATTGTTTTTGCACGAGTCCCAGGTAAACATATAGGGGTTTCTGTTTTTCCAGTTGCATGTATTATTAAAACATGAAATGGTTTTAGTTGAACAGAAAGTTGTGTCGCAATTATTGCAAGTGTCGGTTACTTTAACACAGATATTATAAGTGCCGTTCTGGGTAATGTTTTTGTGCATTACATATCCTGTGCCTGCGGCAAGGCCATTTACTGTCCAGCTATATTTAAAGCAGGAGGTGTTATACTGAAAAGAGATATATCCATTTACATTAGCGCTACTATTGTTTTTGCACGAGTCCCAGGTAAACATGTAGGGGTTGCGATTTTTCCAGTTGCATGTTGCCGCATAGGATTTTGACGAAAAACCTAAACTTAAAACAGTTAAAGTAATAAGAATCAAAACGCTTTGTAATTTTTTTATCATAAGAGGGTGCAATTATAAATATTATAGACGAGACTTTACTCAAATGGTTGCATGGTTTATATCTGTTAATATTGGTGTTAGAGTAAAATATGTTTCATATCCTGAAGGTTTCATCAATTAAAATAATATTTTTGCAAGATGAGAGTATTTCTTCTAACAGCATTTTTTCTAGTTTGCAAAGCTGGCATGGCACAATCTTATCCATTCTTTGCAATAGCCAATGGTGGCATTATTATGTCAGAAAAAAGTGGCGTCATTGCCTTTACGGATTCTACCGTAACAGTATCTGCAGATGGTTCAACTGAAAAGCCAGTGGTTTGGAAAGTGACATCAAAAGAAGGCGATGTATACAAATACAATGCGGGTGAATTCAGAATTGCAAAGGAGTCGGGCAAAGCTGATGGAAAGAAGTTCAATACTTTAATTTATATGACCATGCCCAACGGACTTGGAGGGACATTGACCTTAAAGTATGTTTGTATGATTAAAAAGTAAAAAGTTTTTAAGCATCGTGATCATTCCACCGTATTTAAAACCAGGCGATACTATTGCATTAACTGCAACAGCAAGAAGCATCACTGCAGAGCAGATTGCGCCTGCGGTGCATGAACTTGAAGCGGCTGGCTATAAGGTCTTAATCGATGAGCATTTGTTCAGAGTTCATCATCAGTTTGGCGGAACTGATACAGAGCGAGCTGAGTTTTTTAACACCATGCTTTTAAATTCGGAGGTTAAAGCGTTGTGGAATGTGAGGGGAGGATATGGCACAGGAAGAATGGTAGATGGGATTGATTTTGAATTGCTCCGTCGACATCCGAAATGGCTAATAGGCTTTAGTGATTACACCGTTATTCACTGCCATGTTTCCAGTCAGCTTGAAATGGCGACACTACATGCTACAATGCCAGTGTTTATGTGGAATAAGGAAGGCGATGAGTTTTTACAAGTAAAAAAAGCCATTCAAAGTATGCTGGATGTGTTGAGTGGTAAAAACATCAGCATGGACATCAGTGCGGGTACGTCTTACAACCTACAGCCATTTGAAGGTGAAATTATAGGCGGAAATCTCTCAGTGCTTTTGAGTGTGATGGGAACGCCATCTGAACCAAAGCTGGATGGCAAGATTCTGTTTTTAGAAGATTTAGACGAGTACTATTACCATATTGATAGAATGATGCAAACTCTGAGTCGCTCAGGGAAACTTAGTAAACTGAAGGCACTTTTAGTGGGTAGTTTTATTCAGATGCACGATCATACAATACCCTTTGGGTATTCGGTAGAGGACATTATAAAGGACCATTGCCAGCCGTATGGCTATCCTATTGTTTTCGATGTTAATTCGGGGCACCATCTCGAAAATATGGCATTGCCATTTGGAGTACCTGTGAAATTTCAAAATGGAATCCTTACCTTTGCCACTTCGTGAAAGTTGTCATTAAGCAAATAACCAAGTTTTTCATCATCGGTGTATCTGCCGTGCTGGTTGATTTTATCATCTACTACATGATGTCCGATTTAATGGGTATCAATACCGATGTGTCTAAGGCCATTGGTTTTATGGTAGGCACAGTTTACACCTATTTTCTGAATAAGCGCTGGACCTGGAAATACACTGAAAGAAGTAACAAGGGCATGGTGCTTAAATTCGGTATTGTCTATGCCGTATCTTTTGTCTTTAATATTCTAATCAATAAATACGGTCTGGAGTTAATTCCTAATTTTAACATCAATCTCAGTTTGACATACACAGATGGCAATGTTCAGAATATATTCTCTATAAAAGGTGATAAGTTTCTGGCCTTCTTTTTTGCTACTGTGATGAGTGCAGTGATTAATTTTATTGGTCAGAAATTCCTGGTATTCAAACAAGTTCAGGTAGATCCGAATGACGACACTAATATTGAGGTCTCTTAAGAATCTCAGAA
This sequence comes from Bacteroidota bacterium, assembly GCA_027490055.1. GTDB lineage: Bacteria > Bacteroidota > Bacteroidia > NS11-12g > UBA955 > JABMMZ01. The sequence continues at coordinate 18,458 of JAIXYV010000094.1, forward strand.
TACAAGACAGCTTTTCTTAAATCAAATTCCATTGGAGTGCCGTAATCTTCAGCAACTTCAGCAGGGGCGTTTTCAGCCATTTTTTTATTTCTCTCTTTAAAGGCAGAGGGCTTCAAGAGTTCGCGTTTAGGTTTATCTCTAAAATCAGCAAAGGCATCCGACTTCATTGGTTTTCTTGGAGCCGGAGGCGTGTAGTTAATAACTCTTTTAGGTTTAGCTTCAGGTGTATGACTTTGAGAAATGTGTCTTGTTTTTGGTTCAGGTGCTGGCGTTTTTTCCAGCACTACCTGTTTAGGACTCTGACCAGATCTGGCTTCCTGTAAAGATTTCTGAAGTTCTCTGAAAATTTCTTCAGAGGTTTTGTTAGATACAGGACGTTTATTGATCTGTTTTTCCTTCTGTTTGGCCAGTTCTTTTTTGTACCACGTTGATAAAACGTAGCCAACAATCATCAATATGATAAATATTGGTTTAATTTCGCGCTGAATTTTATAAGTCAATATTAGGATTAAATTTTGAAAGCACAAAAGGTTATTTTACTAATGGGTGGAAATCAAGGACGAGTGAACGAAGTTCTCGATAAAGCGATTCAGGAGGTGGATAAGTCTCTGGGAAAAGTGATTGCCCGATCATCTATGTATCAGACAAAGGCATGGGGCCCTATTGCTCAGCCTGATTTTTTGAATGTGGCAGTGCTTATAGAAACCTTTTTAACGCCTCATTATTTGCTAAACAAATTACTCGAGATAGAGCGAAAAGCTGGTCGGCGAAGGGAAGTCAAATACGCTCCAAGAACCCTGGACATTGACATATTATTCTATGGCAATTTGCAAATACATACAGCAGATCTGCAGGTGCCACATCCTGAAATTCAAAACAGACGATTTGTGCTGGTGCCGCTTACAGAGATACTTCCCAATTTGAAACATCCTGTCTTGCAGAAGAAGATGTCGGAGCTACTTCGTATTTGTCCAGATTCACTTGAAGTCACTTTATGGCCATAAGACCAATTATAGAATTACCTTTATTTTGCTTGCCTACACTTGCTTGGTTCAGGCAATTAGAGGAAAATGCTGTAATTAGAATTGTTAACTATAAGCAGTTTCCTGACGATGCCAGATTTAAAAGAATTGAATTTGCGGGTCAGCAGGGGAAGCAACAATTTACAGTTCCGTTGGTGAGCGAGAGCAGGAAAGGCGATTACAAATCTGTAAAGATCTCTTATCAAACCAATTGGCATCATCAATTAATTAATGCCCTTCAAACGGCCTATGGCAAAAGTCCGTTTTACGAATATTACGACTACCGACTGGAGGCCATTTTGAAGAAGGCCCCTGTTAAATTATATGATTTGAACCTGGAACTGCTTCATTTTATGCTGAAAGCCTTGAAACTGGAGGTGACAATTGAGGAAGTTGAAGGGGAGCAATATATTGAACCTGAATTGAACATCGGCAATTTACTATATTATCAGGTTTTTCAGGATCGCAACGGATTTATTGGCGGACTCTCGGCAATAGATTATCTGTTTAACGAAGGATGGGAAAGCTTCCAAGTTTGAGTAAATAGTTAATCCTCAGAAAAACAGTATTTTAACTAAGTTTTTAGTTCCGGATTTTTAAAAACGCCTTTAGTGGCTGTTTGTCAGCCTTGCCGCTATTATTAAACATTTTTTTGGTAAACGGCTAATCGGCGGAGATTGTTGGTGGGTGGGGCTTGTATGGGTTTTGGTGATGCCGACACCTTCCAGGTCTAAGACCTGGAAGGTGTCGGTATTTGGAAATTTCTTTACTTCCTTTGGGGGGTGCCGCTCACAAAGTTGTATTAATGGGTATGAAAGAACAATTGCAAGCCAATTTATTTACCAAGTACCTTGCTGGATTGTGCTCTTCAGAAGAAGAAGCATTCCTGAAAGAATGGTTGAAAAGTAATCCGGCCAATCAGTTATTTTTGGGCTTTGTTCAACAGAACATCCCACAATCTCTCCGTTTTAGTAAGTAATACATGTCTGATCCGAATTTAAAAAAGCAGTTACCGGGATTCCTTATAGAGAATCTGACCGAAGACAAGCCATTGTCTGAGTCAGAGATGACTGTGCTTGAAAATATCTGGTCGACCAGTTCCAAGTTCAAGTATGATACTGCTGATACGGATGCTCAGTGGCAGAAATTTAAAGCACAGATAGAACAACCTGAATCAACCAAAAGCAGAAAGCAATTTGCGATGTTCAGATGGGCTGCCGCAGCCGTTGTTCTGATCGTTGCTGGTATTGGCATCAGTCAGTACATTGGTGGCGAAGACAAAGGTTTTACCGCCATTTATCACACAGGGAATGATATTCAGAAAGTGCATTTGCCAGATGGCTCAGATATTATTCTGAATGCTCAAACCGAATTGATCGTTAACACCATGAACGCCAGCAAGCGCGAACTGGTGCTTAAATACGGGGAAGCTTTTTTTAAAGTATCTCATAACAATACCCCTTTCTCTGTAAAGACAATAAAAGGCACAATTACAGTTTTAGGAACAGAGTTTAATATCAATGCCTATCCTAAATCATTGTTTTCTGTTTTCCTGAAAACGGGTAAAATAGATATGAAGTTCTCTGGCAAAACAGTTACCCTTCAACCTGGTCAGTGTCTTCAGGAAAATACTATGCATCAAATACAATTGATGCAATTGACAGACAATAGAAACTATGCCTGGTTAGACAACAAATTAGTGTTTGATAGCACGTCTTTATCAGAAGTTATATCGGTACTAGAAAGCACTTACAAAGTGAAATTTGTTTACGATTTACAGATGAAAGATGAGAAAATTAACATCACTATTGAAAATCTCAATGCCGAGCAGGTAGCTGAACTTTTGTCGAAAACTCTTAACAGTAAAGTAAGAGTAGAATAACGCCGTCTTATTTGAGGAGGTCTGAAAAACAATAGTGTTTCAGCGATTTAAGGTCCTGAAATAGTAAAATGCCAGGGCACTCACGACGAACGTCTGTCTAAAAAATAGCCTGAAAGGCTCATGTATCCTTAAAATTCCTTAAATTAGTTTAATTTAGCACTCTGAATGTTTAGGAGGGCTATTTTGGTTGTTGTCATACTAACGACCGCGATTTCGGTCACGGCCCAGTCAGGTATTCTCAGTCAGAAAATCACATTAAAGCTCAGAAAACAGCCAATGTCTGAGATTTTAAAGCAAATAGAAGCTGTTTCGAAAGTCCCAATTAATTACAACCAGAAGATATTGCCTACTGGTAAATATAGTATTTCGGCAGAGCAGGAAGAACTCAGTGTAGTTCTGGTCAATTTGTTGACGCCACACAAACTTAATTATACGGTCTTGTACGGTCGCTTTGTGGTTATTGGGGTTGAAGAAAAGAAGCCGATTCGATACACGGTGTCTGGGTATGTATATGATGACAGCAGTGGCGAGAAGTTAATCGGTGTCTCAGTCTTTAATCAGTACACATTAAAAGGGACTAATACCAATCAGGATGGATTTTATTCTCTGACATTGCCAGCAGATAGTGTTAAGCTGGTGTTTTCACACATCCCATTTAATGTTCAGATTATTTCCTTGAATCTTACCGCGAACACCAGTCTGAATGTGGTGTTAAAAGACAATACTGACTTTCCTAATTTTACAGTTAGTTCTAAGCCAGATAATCAAATAAATTATAAGCCTGATGAGATTAACCTAAATGGTCGCACCATGAAACAGTTTCCTGTTTTGTTTGGAGAAACTGATGTCATGAAAGGTTTGCAGCTTTTGCCTGGGGTGAGTTCTGGAAACGACGGAACCATTGGTTTGAACATCAGAGGTGGGGGAGCAGATCAGAACCTGATTTTGTTAGATGATGTGCCGGTGTACAATCCTTCACATATTTTTGGTTTTTTTAGTGTGTTCAATTCTGATATCATCAAGGATGTTAAACTAATGAAAGGCGGTACATCATCCAGGTATTCCGGACGATTAAGTAGTGTGATAGATGTGCGTTCACTGGACGGGAATTCTAAAAAACTAAAAGTTCAGGCTTCATTAGGGGTATTGTCTTCTAAATTAACACTCGATGGTCCTATCGGCAAGAAAAAGAAAACAACCTTTATCGTCTCTGGTCGTCGTTCTTATATTGATTTATTCAATGCCGATGTTTTAACACCCTTTTTTAGTACGCAGTTAACACCGCTTAAAACAGGTTATTATTTCTATGACGCGAACGGTAAAATTAACCACCGTTTCAGCGACAAGCATCAGTTGTCATTTTCGTTTTATACCGGAAGAGATAATCTGTTTATTAGAAATTCATTTAATATCAGCAATGCTCAGAAGGAGATCACTGAACGCGACAGACAAACTATTTTCTGGGGCAACCGTATTTATTCTTTGCGCGATCATCATGTTATTTCTCCTAAATTATCGGCTTGGGTAAATGCCGCAATAACGACATACGATTTTGGTAATGAATCCTCCTATGAGTATACCGAAAACACAGATACCCTTCAAATAACAGATGCGTATAATTACCGCTTTGTCTCTCGCATTCAGAATTCTATACTGAGTTATAATCTCGATTATAAATACACCGACTGGCTAAGTATAAAGGGAGGCACAGGCATGGTACTTCACAAGTTCAGTCGCGATATAAGATCTTCAGCCAATGTCATTAACCGAAATATATCTGAGACATCCAGTAATACGATTAACGAGTATAATGGCTATCTCGAGTTCAACTGGAAAATAAGAAGGAAGTTGCTAATTAACTCTGGCGTTCATCAAGTGTATTATCAGCTTAAGGAAAGCTATTATCAAGGATTTCAGCCGCGATTGTCGGTGAATTATAAAGTTAAAAAACATTGGTTGTTTCATGGGGCTTATCAGAAAAATCAGCAGTTCTTACATTTGCTGACTGGCACTACTGCTGGTATTCCTATTGATTTGTGGCTGCCTTCAACTGCCAAAATTGCGCCAGAGAAAAGCAGAATGATAAGCGGAGGAGTTAG
>JAIXYV010000064.1 GCA_027490055.1 Bacteroidota bacterium
CCGCTAATGGATTTACCTTTACATGACTGACACTATGGATCTGATTTTAACATTTCAGATTCAACCTTGTAACAAATTCTCCTTTTTTTTCGTTAGTTTCGAATAATGACTAAATACTTCTTTATCCTTCTGCTACTCATTTCTGCCTGCCGTAAAAACAATCCGACACCTCAACCACTCAGCACCAACTATGCCGAGTCCTACAAATATTACCCAACCAAAAATGGGGCTCAATGGTTTTATCTGGCCATAGAATCAGACTCAAGCAATAACCCACCTGATTCTTTCCAAATTAGAACTGCATACAGCGCCGACAGTGGCACCATGAACTATTACAGAAACAATGTATTGATGTCATACAGTCTATGGGTAAATCAAAGGAATGCACTTGGATGCTGCCTCGATAAAACTTTAATAAACTATGATAGTATCTACAGTCAGCGCGACTCATCTCTGATTTACGAATACAACAACGGCTTACCTTTCGATTGGATTTACCAGTTTAAAGGCACTAATTTTTGCACCGACAATGCCGCTTACAGTACCATTCCCTGTATCTTAACCAAGCAGTACACCGATTTATCCAACGACAGAAAAAGAACCATTGTCCGCTACTTCGGCTACCAAATTGGTTTGTTGTATGAAAAAGAAACCATACGCGATAAAAACAAACGCATCCTCTCTGAGTCGGTACTCAAACTCACGGCCCATCAATTTTGACCCATTCAGTCTACCACATACAAGCCTATCAAAGCAACGACAAAGCCCGACTATTAGAGCTCTTGGCGTTGAATACCCCTCAGTATTTCGCGCCAGAAGAGGCCGTAGATTTTGCACTATATTTAGACAATTTGGTTGACGATTATTATACAGTCTCTCTTAACAATACCATCATCGCCTGCGGGGGTATCAATTACTTCCCTAACGAGAGAAAAGCCCATATCAGCTGGGACATGGTGCACCCCAACTACCAAAGACAAGGTATAGGCACTTTGCTTTTACAACACCGAATCAATCATATCCTCTCGCTGCCAGACATCGACACCATTATTGTCAATACCTCACAACTGGCACAGGCATTTTACGCCCAGCTGGGTTTTATAAAAATCTATGAAGAAAAAAATTACTGGGCCGAAGGCATCGACCTAATTCGCAAGCAATTGCTTGTGAAGCGCGACTAAAACAAACCTTTCAATTTGTCCATCACACCGCCCATACCGCCACCGGACAAAGCACCAATAACACCCTGTAAGTCGAAACTACTATCATTAGGATCATTCGTTTTGCTGACAAACTTCTCCATCACCTGAGGTACCAGATTTTTAACAATCCCTTCGGCCTGCGAAGCCTCAATTCCGAAATTACTCATTAATTTTCCAGCCACATTGCCCGCAATATCAGCGATAGCTGGATTATTAGCGATATTACTGCCTTTCATTAATCCCATGATGGCATCCATACCGCCTCCTGAGCCCATTTGCTTCAGTTGATCCATAATACCTTCTGAAGCAACCCCTATAGCGGCATCATTCTTTTCATTTGGAATTGCTGGATTATTGATAATGGCCTCTCCGGCGTGTTCTTTTACGAGTTGTAATAAATTGTCAAACATATCTGTAGTATTGGATTCAAAAATACAGAATGTCCGCTTTGATTACATACGATATGCCTTTATTTTTTATACATTTATCACATTTTTTATTTCTATTGCCTGATAAACTGAGTTTTAACTTAAATAAAAAATCCCTAATTGGTCTGTATAAAACCTTCCAGAAATTGAGCAGCTCTCTGTTTCTGATTATACCGTTCTGATTGAGCCATCTCTATCACTAATCTTGCAATCAAATAACTAATCGTCGATTCAGCACCTTGATTCAAATTGATATTGTTCTGCTCCAATCCATCATAACAGCCTCCAGTGCAAGGATTATAAACAATCTGATTCAAATGGTTATTACCATTAAACCAGGAAAATGCTGTCACTAGTTTTGAATAGTAGCCGCTTTGAGGAAATACCTGGCTGAATTTGCGCAAAGCAATAATACTATACGCCACATCTATTGGCTGCTCTGCACCAGATTTTACAAGCTCTGGAACAATCCCTTTATGCAACCAACCTTTATTGGTGATAACACTTATCTGATTGCCGCTGAATGTTTTATCCAATAAAAAATCAAAGGTCGCTTGCGCTACCGTTTTATAAACGATGCTATCAGTTAAAATTGCAGCACAAAGCAAAGCTTCCGGCAGCACAGCATTGGCATAAGTGATATAACTCTCAAACCATTTCCAATGATTGTCGGACTCGTGACTGTACATCTGTACCAATCTGTCGGCCAATACTTCCATGATCTGAATATCCGAAATACTTGGATCTGACAGATTCTTGTAATACAAGCCCTTTAAGGTAAAGGCCATCGCTCGTGTCGAATGCATCTTGAGTGCATGTCGCATAGAATGCCCAAAAAGTATGCGCGCCTCAGCGATAAGTACATCTGGCAGAAAGCCCGCCAGTCCGATGACATAACCTAAAGCCCAAATTGCCCTGCCATTGGCATCTTCTAAATTTTCTTTTTTATTCTGCTCCGAAAAATCTCTGTGCTTGTTAACATAGTTCAACATTACACCTGATTCAGTATAACAGAATTTCAAAAAATGCAGATACTTTTTAATCGCTTTCAAAGTATTATCCATCGGTCGTATCTCATATTCCATACACATCGCAATTAGCGACCGCGCATTGTCATCTAATGTATAACCCGAACTTATATCTGCCTGGTTCAATTTCGAAAACTGTACTATACCAAACTCATCCGTCATACTCTGAATATGTTTGTAATTCAACTTCGGAATAGCATACTCCAATTGCTCATGTTTCCGGCAATACGACATAAACAACTGCGCATGTGCAATCGCCGAATTCTCCCAGGCCGTTACCGCCATCTTCTGAATGGCATTGATACTTATCGACTGCCTTAAACTTTGGTCGTCTAACAGGCGATTGACCTCTACAGCCAATTGCCGACTGTCATTAAAATCCACAATTATTCCTGCACCGTCTGACAACACTTCTCTGGCATGTGGAATGGGCGTTGATACGATAGGACAACCGCAACTTAAGGCATAAGAAAATGTGCCACTTACAGCCTGATTAGGGTCCTTAGACGTAAACAAATAAACATCCGTTAATTGCAGATACTCTAACAACTCTGATGTCGGCAAATAATGGCTCACAAACCTGACATGATTCTCAATATGTAAACTTTGAGCCAAAGCTCTTAAACGCTGACTGTACAAATCTTCTTCATCTTTAAACACATCCGGATGTGTTTTACCAAGCACCAGAAAAACCACTTCAGGATGCTGCCTGATGATCTCTGGCATTGCCTGTAAAGTCATCTCAATATTTTTACCCTGACTGAGCAGTCCGAATGTCGACAATACCAGCCTGTCTTTAAGTGCATATTTTCTTTTTAAATACGCCTTATCAGGATAATCTACTAAGTGTGTTCCGTGGGCAATTACCTGAATCTGCTTTCTGTCAATCTGATAATCCTGTGTTAAAATCTTAACCGAGGCATTCGTCATCACCACTATGGATGCGGCATACCTGGCTATAATTTTTATTTTAATTCTAAGTCCCGGATCTGGCTCTGGCAATACTGTGTGAAATACAACGATAACAGGCTTATTGATCGAATACAAAAGCTGAAAAAATGCTTCTTCCTGCTTGGCAAACAATCCAAACTCATGCTGTAGAACAACCAATTCTATGGCATCATCCAAATCAATTTTCCGAGACAGATGTAAATACGAATCTGCATCATCTGTTTGCAAAGTATACTTCACAATATTGTCGTACTGGTGTTTCCTGAAAGAATTCTCCAATGCACAAATACGGGGTGTCATAGATGCGCTAAACTGATTAATCAGTGCCTGTGTCAAATCGTGTGTATAGGTGGCAATTCCACACTCCCTTGGCGGATAGGTGCTAATCATTAGAATTTCTGGTTTAAATGTCATCACATGATGTCCATTGTGGACAATGCGATCGATGCTTAGGTGACTAGTCTCTGAAGTCACTTTTCTTTGTTTAAATTTCTGCATGTTTTTTAGATTTTAGTTCTTTGAGCAATTCCTTAATACTTAGAGAGGCGCAGGCAATATGCTCGTCAGCTGCACCATAATAAATGTATAGTTTATCGCCCACTACAATGGCGCCTGTCGGAAAGCAAACATTGTTCACTTCTCCTCGCAACTCCCATAACTGATCGGGCACAAATAAAGGATGGTCTAAACGCGCTATTTCTATCTGAGGTCGATTAAGATCCATTAAGGCCGCTGAGGCAGAATAAACATAGCCCTCCAAAGTATCACATACCGAATGGTAAATCAAGATCCAGCCCTCTTCAGTCTCAATAGGCGGGCATCCGCCCCCAATATAACTTACTTCGTGGTTGTGCTTTGGTGTCAGAATTATATGCTCGTCGAGCTTCAGGAAATATTTCTGCCAGTAATTGCTATTGAGTTCGCCTAAATGACTCACCGACGCTATCTGAATATCAGGTCTGATCCTATGTAAAAAATAAAATTTACCGTTGATCTTTCTGGGAAAGAAAACCACATTCTTGTCCCATACATAAACGGGCTTCCCTTCTATTTCCTTCAAGCCTTCATGCTTATTATACCTTAGGTATTTTTCGTTGATCAGGTTCTTAGCGCAAGACAAACGCCTAAACTCATCAAAACTAATTCGCGCCACTACAACTCCAAACCTGGTAAAGCTTACTAAATCTTTCGAAATCATCAAAGACCCCAAAGCATTAACCCCGTCATACGCTGTATAGGTGAGGTAAAAGGTATTGTCAATTTTTACTATCCTTGGATCTTCAATGCCCTGAGATTCTTCTTCTGACTGACCAACAATTAGTGGTGTGTCCTTTCGGTATTCAACCGTCATCGGATCGCTTAAACGGCAATACCCAATAGTTGAACAATTGCCTTTCCCGACTGCGCGATAAAACATATGAATCTTGCCGCCATACTGAATAACAGCAGGATTCAAAACCCCATCGGCCTCATATCCAAAATCGCGTTTCTCAAGTAAAATCCCTTCTTTTTTAACTTTTATCAAAATACTGTTTTTTTTAAAGTAGACAACAAAAAGGGCAGGTGATTTACACCCGCCCCATCTGTGGTTTTCATACTAAGTAATATTTTTTAACAGGCAGTGACTAAACTGTCATGCCTTTTTTAATGATGTTTATCACTTCTTCGCGTTTCTTGTTTAAACGCTTTTCAAGACGAGTAATCAAATCGTTTTCTTTTCCTGCAACAAACATAAGATCAGCTTCAGTTAGCTGCTCAAATTTTTCCATTAAAACTTTAGATTGTTTCGCCCAGTTGCCAGTGATGGTAAACGGTGTTTCTGATTTTAAATTAACGTTGTTCATAATTGATTGTTTAATACGATGCAAATCTCGGCACTACTGCAGAAACAGGTATTACACAATTAATTATAAATGTTGTAAAATAGAGAAATGTCCTTACAAAGGACTTATAGAGAAGTATTACTAAAGACTATCTGAGCCGATTAAACGGTCATGATTTCTTTTTCTTTCTCAACGATTAAAGCATCAATTTTAACAATAATGCCATCCAGTTGCTTCTGAACTTTGGTCTCGGCGTCTTTCGCTTCGTCTTCGCTCAAACCATCTTTCTGAAGCTTCTTAATTTTTTCGTTGGTGTCTTTTCGGTAGTTTCTGGCCACAATCTTGCTGGCTTCTCCTTCTTGCTTAACCATTTTCACCAGCTGTTGTCTGCGCTCTTCAGTCATCGGTGGTATAGTTATTCTGATAGCATTGCCATCATTACCCGGAGCGAATCCAAGATTACTGTTGATAATAGCTCTTTCTATATCATTGATAATCTGTCTTTCCCATGGCTGAACCATAATGGTTCTTACATCTGGAACAGAGACATTGGCAACCTGAGACAATGGAACTGGCGCACCATAATACTCTACCATTACACTCTCCAGCATACCCGGAGATGCTTTACCGGCGCGGATATTAGAAAATTCGTGCACAGTGTGGTTGATACACTTGTCTAAATTGTTGCTGTAGTCTTTTAAAACATCACTTAAAGTCTGACTCATGGTATTAATTGGTTAATGGACTTGCAAATCAAAAGATTTACTCAAACTTATAAAAATTTTTTTTAAAAAATAATCATCGAATTTTATTCCCAATCTTTTTATTTATCCGTACCTTTGCATGGTTAAATATATAAAAAAATGTCACTTTTAATTTTAGGCAATATCGGACCAACAGAGATTATTCTCTTAGTTGCTGTAGTTCTTATCTTCTTCGGTGGTAAAAAAATTCCTGAATTAATGCGTGGTCTTGGCAACGGTATCCGTGAGTTTAACGAAGCCAAAAACAACGTAAAAACAGAAATCGAAAAAGGCATCAAAGAAAAATCTACCGACTCGGAAGAGAAAAAATAGTCGCTGACCGATTAATGAAAAAACGGTTTTCTTCTCTAAAGGAAATTCAAAAATCTATTTCTGAATCGAGCATCTCTTTGCCCGAACTCGTTCAGTATTACCTGAATCAAATAGAATCCAACAAACACCTCAACGCTTTTCTTGAAGTGTTTGACACTGAAGCCCTGGAAATGGCTTCTACAATTCAAAACAAAATCAATAATGGCTCCGCCGGCAAACTCGCTGGTATGGTGATCGCCATTAAAGACAATATCGTATACAAGGACCACGAATCAAACGCTTCTTCTAAAATTCTGAAAGGCTTCAAATCGCTTTTCTCTGCTACTGTAGTCGAACGTCTGATCGCCGAAGATGCCATCATCATCGGTCGCACCAACTGCGACGAGTTCGCTATGGGTGCCAGTAACGAAAACTCTGCCTTCGGTCCTGTTCTCAACGCCTTCGACACTTCTCGTGTCCCTGGTGGTAGCTCAGGTGGAAGCGCCGTGGCTGTTCAGGCAGACATGTGTCTTGCCTCTCTCGGTAGCGATACCGGTGGCTCTATCCGCCAACCTGCTGCCTTCACTGGCATCTACGGTATCTACCCTACCTACGGCGCTATCAGTCGCTGGGGCCTTATAGCCTTCGCTTCCAGTTTCGATCAAATCGGTCCCTTTACTTCATCACCCGATGATATGGCCCTGCTCCTGAATGTTATTACTGGCAGCGATGAACACGATGCCACCATGCATCAGGGTCCCGCCCTCAATATCGAACTCCAGAAAGAACTTAAACCTCTCAAAATAGCCTATATCACAGATTGCCTCGAACACCCTGGTCTGGAACCTGAAATTAAACAGGCTACAGAACAGTTTATCGATGTCCTAAAATCTAAAGGCCACTCTGTTGAAGGTATCTCTTTCCCGCACCTCGACCAAATGGTGCCATGCTATCAGGTGCTCACTACTGCCGAAGCCAGCTCTAACTTAAGTCGCTTCTCCGGACTAGCATACGGCTACCGCAGCGATAATGCACACGACCTGGAATCAACCTTCAAAAAATCAAGAACTGAAGGTTTCGGACCAGAAGTAAAACGCCGTATCATGCTCGGAACCTTTGTGCTTACCAGCGATTTCTATGATGCCTATTATACCAAAGCACAGAAAGTAAGACGTCTGATCAGAAATAAAACCATGGATATTTTCAATAACTATGATATCATTCTGACGCCTACTACCTCTACTGTGGCTTTTAAACTCGGCGAAAAAGCGAGTAACCCTATCGCTATGTACCTGGCAGATTTGTTTACCGTTCAGTCTAATCTGGCGGGTATCCCTGCACTCTCCATCCCATTCGGCACCCACCCTGGCAACCAAATGCCTATCGGTATGCAAATAATGGGCAGACCAATGGAAGAAAGCCTGCTACTCAATCTGGCAGCCAGTCTTCAAGCTTAATTATTTATTTTCCTTCTGTCAGCGTTAGGTAAAAAAACATTGCCTAATGACTTTAGTGGCTTTTAATCAGTTGATATAATTTATCTTTGTCTCAAGATTGAAACTAAAGCTATTTCTATATTGTTTACTCACTTTCACGTTTACTCTGACTATAAAAGGGCAAGGGAAATTTAATACCCCCGCAAGAGAATGTCTTAAAAATGTAACCAGCTTTTCGTACACGCCGGGTGGCGGTCTCTCAATTTCTTCCGCTCAGTGGGACTTCGGTGATGGCTCTACCTCTACGAATACCAGTCCGCAATACATTTATAAAACTCCTGGCACCTATAAAATAAAAATCAGAGCCTCTCTTAGTAATAGCTCTCAAATTACGGATTCTACTACAATCATAGTTGTGCCTCTGCCTTTCGCAAAATTCACTATGCTTAAATCAAGTGATACCTGCTTTAATGGCAATATCATCTGTTTTAAAGACTCTAGCTTACCTGGTAAAACAGGACAATCCATCAACAGCCGATTAATTGTCTGGGGTGATGGCGCCTTCGCTAACAATGGCTCTCCCTCTTTTGGCGATCAGTTCTGCCACTCGTACGCTCAGGCAGACAAATACACCATTAAAATTGAAATTACCGATATTTACGGTTGCAAAGCTTCAAGAACCAAGACCATCAGTATCCTGGAACAATCAGATGCTGGTTTTGGCATGACCAATACTTTCAAAGATTGCGTCAGCAAAAACATCTGCCTGAAAAATCAAACTGGAGGAAAATCGGTTTCTACTGCCAAATATTTCTGGTATGTCACTGGTCAGCCTCTCGATACCAACCGCTATTTCAACACGCTGAAATGCTATACATATACCAGCTCTACAACAGGCTCTGTGAAACTTCTGGTTAAAGACGCCAATGGCTGTAAAGACTCTTTATTTCTAAACTTCTCCGTTAATCTCGATCCGCTTCCAAGTAAATTAAACCTCAAAGATACTGTAATGTGTTACAGTACCCTGAAACTTGACAGCGCCTGGATTACACCAACTCAAAATGACCGTGTCAACTGGCTACTTGATAACAAAGACCTTAAACTACCCTCTCCCTATTTAATGTCTTTTACGCCGAAAAGTGAAGGCATTAATCCTGGCACCCATACCCTGACTTGCCAGATCATTCGCGGTAACTGCATCACCAATCTGAGCCGACAATTTGTAGTAAACGGACCAATTGCAGATTTTAAAATCTTTAACAATAACCAGTGTTTCACTAACCGTAAAGTCTCTTTCCTCAACAACTCTTCCTTTCAAAATAAAGCGTCCTCAAAATATTTATGGAGCATCTACGATACCTATGGCGGCAAATGCACAACAGACCGTGTTAAAGGGAAAAACATTAACAGCAACTGCAATTACTCCAGCGATTATTTCCACGACCACAATTTCCAAACTAATCCTAAGACTTATAAAGTAACCTTGAGAGTGCGCGATACCCTCAATGGCTGCACCGATTCTATTACTAAAGTTGTTAATACCCGCGACTGCAATATTCTGGTTGATCTGGACAGTGTCGATATCTGCCAGGGCGAATGGTTTGATGTCGCCAATGGCTATAAAAATCCCAAATTTGTCAGTTTCGATTCAGGAAAAACCTATGTCAAATTTCCCGCTAAACCTAAAAGCACGCTCAGCGGGAAAATGGATATCTACCTTATCTATGAAACCATTGTTCCTGAGTGGATGGAATATGTAGGTACCGATTCTGTAAGACTCAGAAAAGATACTCTCTACTACTACGATACCCTTTACAAAAAATCATTCTTAAGAATCAACTCCATTAACAGCGATTCGGTAACCTTTAAACAATACGGCAACTGCAAACCTTTCAGAGCTTCTCTATTCTTCGGAACTGGTGTTTTCTACGCTGGTCAATTCCTGGAAGTCGATTGGGGTAACGGCCAGTCTACTAAAATGAGCTTTACCGCAACCACTAAAATCGACTCGCTCTTTAAAGTTTATAACAGTTCTGCTGTTAATTTTTTAATTAAAGTGAAAGTCACCAACATCAAAGGCTGCGAGCGAAACGCTTCCTTCCTGGCCAGAGGTGGCAAAATATTTAGTCTCAATCGCTTTAATACCTACTACTGCCAGCCTGTCAAACTATGCCTCTTTCCTCAGGTTTTAGACTTCAAAGGAAATAAATATTACGACAATTCTGCACTCGACCAATACGTAAAAGTTTTATTACCCGACTCAACTAAAGCCATACCAGCACTTAATGCCTGTCACCTCTTTAATAAACCTGGCTATAACACTTACAAAATATTTATCAGCGACCAATATAACTGTACCGATACTGTTACAGACTCTCTCTTTATACAAAACCTTAAAGCTGGAGTTGCCTCCAGTGCCACTACCATCTACTGCAACGAACTCAAACAATTCTTCGATTCTTCTGCCATATTAAAATACCCTGGAGAATCGATTATTCAATATAACTGGGACTTCGGAACGGGTAAATTCACGAACCCTTTTAAAGACCCTTTTAAATCGCTGAGTACCTCCGCTAAAGAAATTATTGTCACACACTTTGTGCATTCAAAATTTGGCTGCAAAGATACCCTGCGCTTCAAACTCAATATCGTTGGCTCGCATCCTTATTTCCGAATTGTAGACACCATTGCCTGTGGCAGTCTAGAAGCGGTCTTTAAAAACCTCTCTTCCAACTGCAAAGGCTATATCTGGGAATTCGGCGACCAGAACGGCACCATCACTCCTGTTAGTGATAAACAGGATATGACATTCAATTACCTCAAACCAGGCAGATACCAAATCAAACTAAATGGTTACGACTCACTATACAATCCTAGCACAGGCAGCACCTATTTCTGCAGTGCTGTATTCCCTGACCCCAATTTCCAGAAAGACAGTATCAGAGCAGTAGTAGTTCTGCCAATTATCCAATCAGGCATACAAAGTATCGATACCATTTGCCCTAATATCCCTATTACGTTCAAGAGTTTATCCGACCCATCTTATTCAACTGATAAATGGACTTTCGAAGACACCTCGTTTAACAGAACTCCTGGCGATACTGTTACCCATACCTGGTCGACTCCGGGAAAATACACCATCCGTCTTAAACCTGAATTCGCTAACACAGCCTATAATATTTGCTCTGACAGCACCTCTAAAACCATTACTGTTCTTGATATAAAAGCCGATTTCGATATCAATCCAAACTCGCCTTTCCCAACCGTTTTATTTAAAAACACATCGAATCCTCTGAGCGCTGCTATGCTCTGGAATTTTGGCGAAAAAATAAATTCTGTTGCTAATACCTCCAGACTCATACACCCTTCACACAGATACGCCTTCGACACTTCTACCTACCTGATCTGTCTGATTGCTACTTCTAACTATGGATGTGCCGATACCGTCTGCAAACCTTATAAAAACAACTTCCTGCAAAACCTTCTGGTCTTTAATGTCTTTACACCTGGTCAAGCCGACGGGTATAACGACCGCTACGATGTTCTAATTGAAGGTGAAAAAGACTACCATTTAAGGATCTACGACCGATGGGGTGTGCTGGTATACGAAAGCTACGAAGATTCTGACAACACTACCGATATCAATTGGAATGGCAAGGTCTTTAATAAAGGACCAGAATGCCCGGCCGGCACTTATTACTATATCTTTGATTACACCATGAACAACAGTCCTGATAAAACAGAAACAATCAACGGCACTGTTACTCTGATCAGATAATTGAATACCCTCTTTGCCTTCTGGCTTCGTACAGCATAATAGCCGCCGCAACCGACACGTTCATACTGTCAATTTTTCCCAGCATAGGTACTTTAACATTAGCACTTGCAAATGTTTGCCAGGCTTCGGTTACACCAGTGGCTTCAGTTCCTACTACAATTGCGCAGGCACCACTGAAATCCTGTTCAAAATAATCAGTTGCTTCGTGTAGATTAGAGCAATAGGTGGTAATCTTATGATCTTTTAACCATTGCATGGCTGTCTCATTATCCGCAACAGCCAAAGGCACCGTAAAGATGGTGCCTAAACTGGCCCTTATAATATTGGGATTATAAATATCGCCCGGTAAATTGCAGCATATCACTGCATCGATGGCTGCAGCATCTGCAGTGCGTAAAATGGCGCCCAGATTACCTGGCTTCTCTACCCCTTCAACCACTAATATCAATGGATTTTTACCCAGCTTTAAATCAGCCGGTAATTTACTCTCTGTCTTTACAACAATGATAATGCCGCCTGTTGTTTCGCGGTAAGACACCTTGGCAAACAAATCAGAACTAATGCTGTAAACCTCTGCATCCGGATAACGTTTGCCAAGCTGATTCAACATGGCTTTATCAGCGATCGCATCATCAAAAAAAATCTGCTCCACCTGAGACTGAGCTTCCATGGCCAGTTCTATCTCTTTTAATCCTTCTACGGCAGTTAATGATAACTGTCGGCGCTGTCTCGACTTCTCCAGACTTTGCAGAAGTTTAAACCTGGCATTTGCGGCACTCGATATCTCTAATGGTGTTCTGATAAATTTATAATTTTAAAAATGCCGTCACTGAATCGCTAAAGATTTTCTGTTTATCAATGGCAGAAATATGCGGATTCTCTTCAATAAACTTCCCATGCTCCAGATCACCCAGAGGGAAAGGGTAATCGGTGCCATAACAAATTTTATCAGCTCCAAACAGTTCCAGTAAGTACTCAAAAGAACGGGTATCATGCGTGATGCCATCCACCCAGAATTTACCAATGTAGTCTTTTGGATTTTTAACATCGTTAAGATTCACCAAATCTGGACGCACCGCCCAGCCATGAGCAATTCTGCCTATCGTAAATGGAAAAGACCCGCCGGCATGCGCAAACATGACCCTCAATTTTGGATAGCGATCGAACACACCGCCAAAAATCATCGAGCAAATCGCTCTGCTGGTCTCTGCTGGCATACCAACCAGCCATGGCAACCAGAATTTTTGGATAAACTCTTCTCCCATCATTTCCCAGGGATGTATAAACAAAGCCATGTCAAGATCTTGCATCGCCTCGTAAAACGGCATAAAACGCTCGTCGTCTAAATTGACATTATTAATATTAGAGCCTATCTGAACGCCTTTAACGCCCATCCCTTTCAATCGCTCAAGCTCTTTGATAGACAATGCTATATCCTGCATAGGCAAGGTGCCTAAAGCAATAAATTTATCGGGATGATTGTTCTGCACTTCGGCAATATGATCGTTCAGGAACGAGGCCCACCAGGCGGCATCTTTTGGCTGTGCCCAGTAATTAAATAATACAGGCACCGTGCACAATACCATCTTGTCGACATTATTAGCAGACATGTCCCAGAGGATGGCTTCCGGATTGAAACAATTTTCTTCTACCCTTCTGAAAAATTTTCCGTCATCACGCATCATTTTAGCTGTCTTGGTCTTCTCGTCGTGTTCGAGATAAATAAAACCGCCGTAACCAAACTTGTACTTTAAATCGGGCCAGGTAGCTGGCATGATATGCGCATGACAATCTATTTTCATCGTGCGCAAAGTTAGAGAATCGCTGAAACTTTTTCCAGAATATGAAAAACTGCCGGGCAAACACCCGAATTTGTTAGCGTTAAGGCCTTCCTTTTCACAAAAACATCTTCGTCTGTATAGGGATATCTGGCGCAATCCGATGGCCGAACATCGTAAATCCTGCACGTATTGTCGGCTTCCAGAAAGGTGCAGGGACTCCCTTTCAACACCATATCGTTATCTTCATCCATCTTCAAATACTGATCGATGAAGTCGGATTCGCGCATTCTTAAATACTTGCTGATGCGCTTAATATCGGGGGTTTTAAAAGTGGGACTGTGATTTTTGCAACAATTGGCGCAGTCGAGGCAATCGATTTTCGAAAAGGCCTCCTCGTGCAAGTCGGGTAACTGCCTGATGAGTTTGGCTGGCTGAACGGTATCCAGAAATTTGCGAAACTGTTTCTGTTTCTCCCGGCTCTTTTTCTTCCAGACGTCGTCTTTGCTCCAGTCCATTATAGCACGCGTTTTATGCAGAGTGTGGTGTAGGCTTCCTGCCCGTCCATCATCAAGCCACTCGCTGTCAGCTCTGAGAACTGTACTTTGGCACTCGAGTGGATCACCTTGTTTTTCTCGTATACCATGCCCACATGTGAGACATTGGTTTTGCCTGGCTTGGCAAAAAACACCAGATCACCCGCTTCGTGAGCATCGAATGCGACTTCCTCGCCTTGCAATATTTGTTGTGAAGTATCTCTCGGCAGAAAAATGCCATTGGCTTTCAACACCACCTGCATCAATCCTGAACAATCTATGCCCATAAAGCATCTACCGCCCCATAAATACGGGGTATTCAGAAAAGCCTGAGCGGTCTTTAAAATGCTCATGCGCAATGGCAAATGGTGATTGGTTTTTAATTTTCGTTTGATATCGTACACATGCCCGTCTACCGTCATCTGCATGCCTTCTGGCATTTGCCCACCGCACGGAATCAGAATTTTCTGATGGTGACCGGGAGCTTCCAAAAATAAACTGTCATTGATATCGGGCATCGCCACATAAGCGGCATGAGACCCTTTGCTGATCCAGCCTTCGTACTGGTCGTAGTCGCAACGGATATGCAACCAATCTTCCTGCTGATTCAACACCTGATAGGATTCACCAAATATAAGCGAACTCACCATCTCGGCCCCTGAACGCGGCTCGGCTCTTAAAGGAACATAGGTAATTAAACAGGTACCCTTGTCTTGCATTAAATATGTAATCTCGATTTTCTGTCGAGTAAGATGTCTTCAGATTCTTTTCTGTCAGGATCAGGCACACAGCAATCAACAGGACACACTGCAGCACACTGAGGCTCTTCGTGGAAACCCATGCACTCTGTGCATTTATCCGGAACAATGTAGTACACCTCTTCGCTGATTGGCGCATGTTTATCAGACACATCCACCATAGAACCGTCACTCATTTTATACTGACCTTCTACGCTGGTACCGTCTTTAATACGCCACTCAACGCCGCTCTCATAAATGGCGTTATTGGGACACTCCGGCTCGCATGCGCCGCAGTTGATACATTCGTCTGTGATTATAATTGCCATAATTGTTGGGGCAAATTTCGTTATTTAATTCTTTATTACAAGGATTACTTCTATGATATTAATAAGTCTTTTAATTTATACCGACTTATTTAAGAAACTTTTAAATAATTGAAACCGCCTTATCTCAGCAAGGTAATAGTGCCCTTGGTAGAATACTTCTTACCATCGAAGCCTGTATAGTAGCAGTAATACATGTAGACATCCTGAGGCTGGTCTTCGCCTTTGTACTTGCCATCCCAAACAAATGTCAAATCCTCTGTCTGGAATAACTTCTCGCCCCACCTGTTATATATTTTGAAATCAAATGTCTTTAATGCCCCACCTTTTACAAAGTAACCATCATTGACATCATCTGTGTTAGGAGAAAACGCTGTTGGTATAAATAAAGTTGGATCAAAATTGAAACAAATATCATTGCTCCAGCTAACAGTATCAGTGCCTAACTTGGTTGCTTTTACTCTGTAACACTGGGTATAATATTCCAGTCCGTTGCTGAATGCGGCATTAAAGTCTGTCACATTAGCTTCGTATAACTCGAAATCTGTACTGTTTTTTAACTGTCTGTAGACATCGTAACGTATACTTGTGCTGCCCCAACCGAGATAAGGTGTAAAGTTCATACTCACACTATAGGCATCTGTCTTGGTACCAGTCAGCAATATACTGGTGTGCACATCGGTATAAATTTCTTTACCACATAAGTCATAACCCTTCACTCTGTAATCCCAGGCATTGACATCATTATTGGTATTGGCATGATTAAATTTCACAACACTGCCATTCACCGTTCCGACATCGGCAAATAACTCGCCTGACCCTGCTCTTCTGCGCTGAATGATCAGCTGATTATTATATCTGGGTGCATTTTGTAACTTCCAGTATACTTCAACACCATTGTCATCTGCTGGCGGTGGATTCACTGTCAGATATCTAAGATACAAAGATGGATTATCATAAAAGACATTCAAAGTAATGGTATCGCCAACACAACCAAAATCACTTGTCTCTACCACCTTCACACTGCTGTTCTGCTGCCCGCTCCAGTTAACTGTTATTGAACTGGTATTACTTGCTATCAGCGGAGCACCTCCGTTAATCAGCCAGTCGAATCTAGAACTTGGGAATCCTGTAACCGAGTAATTGTAATTACTCAGGTTAGGTGAACATATAATGCTGTCACCAACAATTGGTGTGGTACGCGGACGGGGATGAACGATCAACACAAAACTTATTACCGGACCGCTGCAACCAAATTCAGATGTCTCGATCGCTCTGATGGTAAATGTTCCTTCTTTACTGTACGGCATCGCAATGCTGGATGTCCCTTGCCCATTAATACCCGATGTATCATTATTAATAGACCATAGATAGGTCGATCTTGGCATACCGTTAACTGTATATGTTCCGGAAACAACAGACTGACAAACCTCACTAACACCATTGATAGCATTAGCCGTTGGATACGGACGAATATTAACCACTCTGCTTACAAGTGTGCTCACACAGAATCTGAGATTTACAGAATCATAACTGGTTTCGAACATGCCAACGCTTCCGGTACCACTTGTGCCCCAGTTAACTGTAATAACATTGCTGCCCTGACCAGAAGTAATGGTTCCGCCACTGACAGTCCATGAGTATGTAGTGGCAGGACTTAAAGGCACAGAGAAAACCTGATTCAGGGTATTCTCACAAATATCTGTATCCCCTTGAATTTTATCTGAAGTTAAATTGTAGGTTTTATTAACTGCCATGAACATGGTATCGCCCTTGCAGCCAAATCTGTTAATTTCTATTACCTTGACAAAACCAGTACCCTGATTGCCCCAGTTAACCTTTACCGAGCTGCCATTGCTACTGCCTGTCACTGTGCCACCGCTTACTGTCCAGAAGAAGGACGAGCCTGGCTCACTAAAATCAACTTTGTATTCTATATTATTTGAATTCGGACAAACACTGGCCTTACCGCTAATCGGTGGTGTCTGTGGTTTTGACACCCAAACATTAAGATAGGCCGTATCACCCGGACAATTGTTAGAGTTAATCTGTATCACTTTAGCGCTAGCCTTGCCAGCCTGACCCCAAACAATATTGATAGACGAATTATTTGAAGAACCAAGCACACTGCCATTGCTTACCCACCACTGATACGTCATGCCCCCCAGCACGGTCGCTGAATAGGTCTTCGAAGTATTTTCACATACCGTATCTATACCAGGTATCACAGGCGCTGGTGGCGATTGAATTAAATTGACATTGTAAATCGTCGTATCTCCTGTGCAACCAAATCTTGAAACTGGTATCACCTGAATTCTGCCTGTAAGCGCCGTTTTATCCCAGTTGACAATGATAGAGGTTGGAGTAAAACTGACCAGAGTACCATTGGTGATTTTGACATCTAAAGTATGGCCTGTTAGTTCTGGTAAGGTATCGGCGCTTGTGACCACATTGTAAATAATGCCTCTGCTGCCCTGGCAAACACTTGCAGGACCAGTCACTCTGGATCTACCAGTAAATGGCAAGACCCTTATCGCAACATCGGTTAAAGTAAATTTAGACGGACAGCCATCATCCACCGCTTTAGCAGTGAAATAGTAGAGATAATTTTTTCGACCCTGACTGCAATCGGTCTTCCAGCAGAACTGAGAACTTACTGTACCCTTAGCAAATGCTGGAGCAAAAGTTGCTCTGTTACCTGTAAACCCATTGATACCACTGATTAAATCTCCAGATCCAGTTAAAGTAATATTGTGATTGTCCTTGTCTTTAGAGGTAACATCAAAACACAACTGATCGCCTTCAAAAACAGTGTGTATTTTTTTAGGCGTAGTAATCGTTGGTTTGTTGTTTGGTGAACAATTGATGATCAGGACCTGCAAATCCAGGCGGGTAGAACTCAGCATCACGCCGTTCCTGTATTCCTCTACGTCGATAGCAACGGCATAGTTACCAACTCTGGTAGCTTTAAAAGTAGTTACCCCACTGGCTGAATTGATTAAGGATATTCCGCTTGGACCGAAAGGAAACTGTCCGTTGTAGCCCGAAGAATAATCAGCATCAGCAATTGGCTTTGGCGGATCATAAAAAGGTGCACAACCAGGATAGTTATTTGATAAACTTGCACCGTACCATGGAGTAGCCAGTTTGTATACCAGAACATCGCCATCTGCATCCACGGCATAATTGCTCACCTGAACAGTATCGTTGATACACATAAATGGCACCGGCACATCTTTAAAGTATGGAGAACTGTTAACCACATTCGATGGTGGTATAATGGTTTGATAAGTCTGACCGATAAATGGATTACCGTCAACATCGTTTCTTAAATTGACCTGCTCATTTCTGCAACAGATTTCCCATTTGACATAATAACCAAAGGAACTTTTAGGCACCACAATCGATCTGCGGTAAACGGCATGCTCTAAACAAACCTGAGTCGCCTCAGGGCAATCGGTACGTCCAACAGGATTAACTTTTGTGCGTGTACCAATATTAAAGGTATAAGTACCAGCCAGTCTCTGGTCGTTTTTGTTGTAGACACAAACCTCTATGGTTTTAGGAAAATCGATGGAAGTCGCTTTACAATCTCTGTAAGAATTAATGGTAATGATGTAACGAACACCTGTTGACCCTTCGCCATCGTATTGATAACTGATAAACCCACCTACCATGTGCGTAGAAAAAGCACTGAAGGAGGAGAAAAAAATCAGGGCAAAACCAACTATATGAAGGAAACGCTTCATCACAAATTCATTCCAAATATAGTTAATTTTTCTCAATTGGGGTTATATTTTATACTATTAGACGATAAAATCGCTAAAAGGTTACTTCAACAACTGAAAAAACAGCCATTTTCGTGCCATAAAGTCAAAAATTTTTTATTTCATATCAAATCTTCTTATTTTGCAGACTCATAGATATGGAATTTTATCACTCAGATTGCTTGTATTTAAAAGGGGATGTCCCTTGTAACCCGCACAAAGAACACGGTTACCACTGCGGCGACTGCCCGTCCTATACAAAAATCAGCAAACGTATACTGATTATAAAGCTTGGCGCAATCGGCGATGTTATCAGAACGACGCCGCTCATCAGCACCTACAAATCTTTATACCCTAATTGTAAAATTACCTGGCTTACCCATACCCCAGCGATTTTACCTGCCGGAAAAATTGACGAAATTCTAAAATTCGATTACGCTTCTGCACTTTACCTGCAACATGCCGAATTCGATATCGCCATCAACCTGGATAAAGAAAAAGAAGCATCTGCTTTACTCTTAACCGTTAAAGCCAAAGAAAAATATGGCTATATCCTGAAAGATAATATCTCTCAGCCTGCCAATCCGCTCGCTAATCATAAATACCACACCGGTTTATTTGACGATGTTTCTCAGGCTAACACGCTCAATTACTGCCAGGAAATTTTTGCCATGTGCAATCTCGAGTACAATGGCGAACTGTATCAACTCGACAACCACGCTGACAAAGGCTATACCTGGCCTCAGCTCGACCGCAATAAGCAAATCATCGGTTTAAACACTGGCTGTGGCGACAGATGGACCACCCGCCTGTGGCCACTTCACTATTTTGCTGAACTGGCTAAAACCCTCATCGCTAAAGGTCACGAAGTAATTCTTCTCGGCGGCGAACAAGAGGATGCCCGCAACAAAGAAATCGCTCAGCTTAGCGGTGCTAAATACCTGGGATTTTTCCCGCTACCGCAATTCATTAACCTCATCGATCAATGTGACATGGTAGTAACTCAGGTAACAATGGGTATGCACCTGACACTGGGACTGCATAAGAAAATTGTCCTGATGAACAACATCTTTAATCCGAATGAATTTGATCTTTTTGGAAAAGGCGAAATCGTTATGCCTGATAAAAAATGTGAGTGCTTCTACAGAGGCAAATGCAAACTTGGCGAAAGTTGCATGAAAGACCTGCCTGTCGACAAAGTGTTGAATGCTGTCGAAAGAGTCATATCAATTTAACATTCATCCCTTATCTTTGCAGTCAAAAATTGAGCTTCAAGGATATAAATAATGGTGTTGTTCCTCCTAAAATTGCTGGAATCAGAGCCAATATTCCTTTTTATCAGCTGGCCTGGCAAATCAATAAAAGCTATGCCATGAACCTGGCCCTCAACCTTCCCTGGGAAAAACCAATCAACGAAGAAACAGATAGCTTTAGTTTTCACCAACATTATTTCGATGTTTTTGAGGATGTTGAATTAAACTGGCACCTGATTCAAAACAAAGGGAGCGAATCTTGGTTTCTACAATCAAAGCCTATGTTCGACTATCTGCTAATCTGTAATGGCGACGATATATACGCCTATTTCGAAAAAGCCGTTGAAGCCATTAAACAAAACAACAAAATAGAATTCATTCACGCCTTTAACTTCGACCTAGTCAAAAGCAAAGACGCATTTTTTCACAATATTATTCAATCAAAACTTTATTTAGAGGATCTCAATCATGTATAAATCTAATTTTAACAAAACTAAAATCGTCGCTACTATCGGACCAGCCACAGCATCCCGCGAAATGCTTAAAAGCATCATTCTCGCAGGTGTCGATGTCTGCCGCATAAACTCTTCTCATGGTTCCTACGAAGACCATCTGGAAGTGATTAAAAACATTCGCTCTATCAACGAAGAACTCAATTCAGATGTCTGCATCCTGCAAGATTTACAAGGTCCGAAACTGCGCCTGGGCATGGTAGAAGGCGAAGGTGTTGAAGTGGCAGATAACCAGAAAATCATTCTGACCAGCAAAGAAATGATTGGTAATGCCCAGATGATCTGCATCCGATACCACGACCTGGCACAAGATGTTAAACCTGGCGAATTTATCCTGATAGATGATGGTAAAATCGAAGTGCGTGTCGATAAAATCCTTAACGAGACCGATGTCGAAGCAACCGTCATCACCGGTGGTATCCTTAAATCTAAAAAAGGTTTTAACCTGCCACATACCGATGTATCCTTCCCCAGCTTAACCGAAAAAGACATTCGCGATCTGGAATTCGGTCTCGAACACGACATCGAATGGATTGGTCTCTCTTTCGTTAGAAAAGCCGAAGATATCATCGACCTGAAAAATCGTATTAAAGCTGCTGGAAAAACCAGTAAAGTAGTCGCTAAAATCGAAAAACCGGAAGCGGTTAAAAACATAGATTCTATCATTGAAGTTACCGATGCTATCATGGTGGCGCGTGGCGACCTCGGTGTGGAAATGCCTTTGCAGGATTTGCCAATCATTCAGAAAAATATCATCGAAAAATGCATCAATCACGCTAAACCAGTAATTGTGGCTACTCAGATGATGGAGTCGATGATCGTTAACCCTACGCCAACTCGCGCCGAAGTGAGCGACGTTGCCAATGCCGTTATCGATGGTGCTGATGCGGTTATGCTAAGTGCCGAAACCAGTGTCGGTGCATTCCCGGTAAAGGTGGTTGAAACCATGGAGAAAATTATCCGCGATGTCGAAAAAGATAAACGCGTTTACTTTAAAGGTGTTAAACCTACTTCATCTTCTGATACCTTTATCTCTGATGAAATCTGCTTTACCGCAGTGCGTATGAGCGATCACCTCAAAGCTAAGTCTATCGTTGGGATGACGCGTTCCGGTTACTCGGCCGTCGAAATTTCATCCTACCGTCCAAGAGCCGATATCTATATTTTCACTAACAACAAACCTTTGCTCAAATCGATGAGTTTGGTGTGGGGTGTAAGAGGCTTTTTCTACGATGAATATGTGAGCACCGACCAAACATTTACTGATGTTATCGAAGTACTGAAAAGCAACGACCTGGTAAGTAAAGACGATATCGTTATCCATACCGCCAGTATGCCTATCCTTAAAAAATCGATGGCCAACAGTATTAAAATCAGTATCGTCGACTAACACTTTTCTTACCATGAGGTTGCCTCTTCTTTTTGTTGTATTGTTTGTGACCTTTGTCTCTGCCTGGGCGCAGCCTCAAGTGCTTACCGAAAAACAACTGGGTAATCAAAGGGTGTGGAATGCCCGCTTAAGCAGCGACGAAACCTTGCGTCAGGCTTTTACCAAACAACAACTTCAGTACCCTCCTAAGTTTGTCTACTGGCGCGTATTCAAGAAAGAAAAACAAATGGAACTCTGGGCCGCTGATAGCACCCATCACCGATATAAACTGGTTAAAACCTATTCGATCGTTAACATGTCGGGCACGCTTGGACCCAAACGTATGGAGGGCGACTACCAGGTTCCTGAAGGCTATTACCACATCAACCAATACAATCCGTATAGCAATTTCTATCTGTCCTATAAAGTCTCTTACCCCAACAAAAGCGACAGCATTCTGGGCAATAAAAGTAGTTATGGCGGACAGATTTTTGTGCATGGCGATAGTCTAACCATCGGCTGTTTACCTATGAGCGATGATGTTATTAAAGAACTCTACTGGTGCAATGTACAGGCTCAAAATAACAAAGACACCAATTACTACATCCCTATCCATATCTACCCTTGCCGCATGAATGCTGGCAACTGGGCTTATCTCAAATCGTATTTCAACTTCGACAATAAACGCCTCGAATTCTGGCGCAATCTGCAGGATGGCTTTAACTACTTCGAAGTGATGAGAACGCCCCCTAAAATGGCAGTAGACAATTCGGGAAAATACCAGGTGAAATACTAAACAATACTATCCTTCTCAGGCACAGTATAAAAAATTCACATATATCCTTAAATTTGCCTCCATGAAGGATGTATCCGAAAATGTACAGAGTACTTACGACAATCAGTATACCAACAGCGATGCGCAATGGCGCAATATGGGCGGACGCCAGAAGGCTGGCAATATTATCCGTCTTTGCAGTGCGCTTAAAGCAAAATCTGTTGTAGACATCGGTTCGGGAGATGGTGCTGTTCTGTCCTTCCTCGATAAAGAAAACTTCTCTGACAATATCAGCAGTCTCGAAATCTCTGATTCTGGTATCGAGAAAATCAAAGCCCGTCAGATGAAATCCCTGAAAGAAGTCAGCAAATTTGACGGCTATAAAATTCCGTATAACGATAAAAGCTTCGACCTGGCCATGTGCAGTCACGTGCTGGAACATGTCGAACACCCTCGATTATTACTAAGAGAAATTGCCAGGGTATCCAATCACCAGTTCTTCGAAGTGCCCATCGACTTCAGTTTCTTTGTCGACAATAAAATTAAACACTACCTCGACTACGGTCATATCAATATCTTTACCCCTGCCCTGTTCAAATTTTTATTAAAAAGCGAGGGTTTCGAAGTGATCTCAGAAGATTTCGTTTTCATCACTAACGACCAGATACGCTTTGCCTACAAAGGAAAGCCTCTGAAAATTGCCGTTCAAATCCTGAAAAATTTCATCATCAATCTGACACCCTACCGCAAAGTAAAACCTAGTGCCTACACTGTGCTTTGCAAACACGATGGCAAAGGCCTCAACATTTTTTAATCGGCGTTAAAAAACTTTAACAAGTCTTTTTTCTTCCTTTTTGACACATACTCAATCTTGCTGTCACTGAGAGTTACATAAGCTTTGACGCCTGGGTTGTAATATTTAATATGACCTAAATTCACCAGACACGAATGGTGTATCCTGACAAAATTGCGTTGCTTTAAAATCTCTTCAAATACCCCCAGATTCTTGGCGGATACATAATGCTTATCATTCTCCAGATAGATATCAGAATAGGCGCCGCTCGATTTTATCTTCACGATATCGCCAACATCTATCGGCAGTATTCTGTCTTTATCCCACACCACGATTATATCACCTGCCAGAGGTTTGTCTATCGATTCCTCAGTTACCTCGTGATACCTTACAGAAGCCAAAGCAACTGCCTTCTCAATGGCATAGTCTAAATCCTCCATCTCGTATGGCTTCAGAAAAAAATCTATCGCTTTTAATTTAATGGCTTCAACAGCATCCCAGGGATCATCGCTTATAACAATAAGCACACAGAAAGTGGTCTGTATGTATTTAAACACTTCAAAATTACAAGTCGCTTGCCTGCCTGTAAACAATAGCATAACCTCTGGTGTACCTTGCAGAAAAGCACGTTGTATCTCCGACGCGTTGCGCGCCTGAACGACATCATCAAATAGTAGTGCCGACGAAATAAGTCGGCGTTTCAGTGCATCCGTTTGCTCTGCATCGCCATCCGCTATAAGTAATTTCATTAGTTTCAAATAAGTGATGTCCGAATTTACATTCCCGGAGGAATTTACTCACTCAAACTTTTACTAATGCTAACTTATATTTTGCAGAATGGTCGAATTTATTGTGAAACCTAAAAATCGAATTTAATACCCTGCGCCAATGGCATAGTATCAGAATAGTTAATGGTATTGGTCTGTCTGCGCATATAGGCTTTCCAGCTGTCACTGCCACTTTCTCTTCCTCCGCCAGTTTCCTTCTCTCCGCCAAATGCTCCGCCAATCTCTGCACCACTGGTACCGATATTGACATTGGCAATACCGCAATCGCTGCCTTCTGCCGATAAAAAGAATTCGGCTTCTCTCATATGGTTAGTAAAGATGGCCGAACTCAGTCCTTGCTTCACATCGTTTTGCATGGCCATAGCTTCAGACATTTTTTTGTAGGTCATGACATACAATATCGGCGCAAAGGTTTCTTCCTGCACAATCTTATAGACGTTGCGGGCTTCGCAAATGGCCGGCTGAACATAGCAGCCACTTTCGTAACCTGCTCCTTTTAATACTTTACCGCCAAACAATATTTTTCCGCCTTCTTTCTTTAATTGTTCTAAAGCAGCAGTATAAGCCTGCACAGCGTGAACATCAATCAATGGTCCCATATGATTGGCCTGATCCAATGGATCGCCAATCTTTATCTGCTTGTAAGCTTTAATCAGTTTCTTTAAAAACTCATCATAGATTTTTTCGTGAACTATAATTCTTCTGGTAGTGGTGCAACGCTGACCGGCGGTACCGACTGCTCCAAATACCACTGCCCTCAAGGCCATTGCTAAATCAGCATTTTCAGTAATAATGATGGCATTGTTGCCTCCAAGCTCCAGCAAACTTTTACCGAATCTCTCAGCCACAGCCACGCCTACCGACTTACCCATGCGGGTACTACCAGTAGCAGATACCAGTGCAATGCGTTTATCTTCGGCTATCTGTTTGCCGATTTCGGCATCGCCGTTGATCAATGTAAAAATGCCTTCTGGCAATTTATTATCTTCTAAAACTTTCTTTAATAAGTTCATGCAGGCAATAGCCGACAATGGTGTTTTTTCAGATGGTTTCCAAACACTCACATTACCACACACCGCTGCTATCATAGCATTCCAGCTCCATACCGCTACCGGAAAATTAAAGGCCGATATAATCCCAACAATCCCTAGTGGGTGCCATTGCTCATACATGCGGTGCTTTGGTCGCTCGCTATGCATGGTCAATCCATATAACTGTCTGCTCAATCCCACGGCAAACTCACAGATGTCTATCATCTCCTGAACTTCGCCTTTGCCTTCCTGCAAGCTCTTTCCCATTTCGTAACTCACCAAAGTACCAAGAGCATCTTTGTGTTCTCTTAAAACATCACCATACTGACGGATGATCTCGCCACGCTTTGGTGCCGGCATGTTGCGCCAAACCTGAAAAGCATCTCCTGCTCGCTTCATCACTGCTTCGTATTCTGTCTCACTCGCGTAAATAACAGAAGCTATTTTTTTTCCGTCTGTTGGCGACACTATCACCTTAGTAGAAGTGCCCATAGCGCTAATCCAGTTGACGCCTGTGCAAACACTTTCGTTTACCTTCTTGATACCCAGTTGCTTTAAAACCTGTGTGATGTTTAACATACTGCAAATTTACGATTTTAGTTTTTAATCAGCATACGCTTTGTTGAATATCAATTTTGATTAAATTTGCCACAATGAAGGCACTCTGGAAAATTATCAGATTTGTTCTGATTGTGGTAATCGGATTAGAAATCGTTTTGCATTTCTACAACCCTTTCTCTGGCAGGGTCAAAAATGGCGAAATCGTTCTGCCTATCAATAAAGTTTACGAAACGGCAATTCCAAATGTGCCAGGTTTGGACACGCATCTGATCCATACCAAAAACAGTCTCGGTTTTCGCGGTCCCGAACTCAAAGACAGCAACGCTACCAAAATCATTTGCATGGGCGGCAGTACCACCGAGTGTTTTTACCTCAACGATGGCAAAGACTGGCCGGGTATACTTGGCGCTAAACTGAATAAAAAAGATCCTTCTGTCTGGTTAAATAATGCTGGCATGGATGGTCAGTCGAGCTTCGGCAATCTTCAAATGCTGAAACAATACGTCCTTAAACTGAAGCCTGATTACATCATTTTGATGTGCGGCTTAAACGATATGGGACTTAAAGAACCAGCCCGCTTTGATGAATACGATGGTAAATGGTATCAGAAGGTTTATAATTTCCTTGAATTGCCCGCTCTTATTGTCAACATCCTCAGAGCTGGCAAATCTAAAGACGCCGGACTAAACCATCAGTTTATCACCGACCTCAGCAAAGCCCCTACTTTAAAGATGAGCGATACCGCTATTCTCCGTCGTTTAAAAGAAGAACAACCTTTCATCGGTCCTTATAAACAGCGTATCCGCGAGTTTGCAGAAATCTGCAAAAACAACAATATTAAACTCATTTTTGTCGCTCAGAGTATTTTGTTTTCTGACGAGAAAGATCTCATGACCAATGTGGATCTGGGTCTGCTAAAAACCGGTGAAATTAACGGTAAAACCCGGGCCTATATTCTGAAGATGTACAACAAGAGTACCTTTGATGTGGCCGAAGAAATGGGCGTTCCGTTTATCAATCTGGCAGCGCGTTTACCAAAAGATTCTCGACTGTTTTATGATGGCTACCACTTTACCAACGACGGTGCCGACCTGGCTGCTGAGATGATTTACGATGATATAGTGACCGAAAAAATCATCCAATTTAAAAAATAAGAATGGAATTAATACACGAAAAACTGATGAGCATTAAAGCTTTTGTCTTTGATGTCGATGGGGTAATGACGGATGGTTCGGTGATTGGCACCGAAGAAGGTCACTTCCTCAGAAACTTTAATATCAAAGACGGCTATGCTTTGCAGCACGCTGTTAAATCAGGCTATGCTATTGCCATCATCTCTGGCGGCAATTCTCTGGGCGTTGTTAAACGCTTCCGCACCTTGGGCATCGAAGACGTGTATGTCGGTCAGCAACACAAAGAAGCGGCCTACACAGAATTCCTCGAGAAGCACCAATTGAACGATGCCGATGTTTTGTATATGGGCGACGACATGCCCGACTACGAGCTCATGCAGCGTGTGGGAGTAGCAACTTGCCCTAACGACGCCGCAATCGACATTCAGGGCATCTGCCATTACATCTCGCCCCTCAACGGCGGCAAGGGCTGTGTCCGCGACATCATGGAGAAGACGCTAAAGCTCCAGGGCAAATGGTGGTCGGAGCATACGCATAGGTGGTGATTTTTAATGATTTGATTACGGGTGCACAATTCCAATTACCGGCACCGCTGGGGCCTGTCTGAATAGTTTATCCTTCTTTAATGGAGATTTGTGCAGCATCGCTGATGCATTAAGCTTTGAGTCTAAACGAAGCTCTATATGTTAAAATACAAATCATCCTCTACACCCTAACATCTCGCGGAGCGAGACTAACGGATTATTGAATGGAGAACAATCTTAATGTGTTCTATGTCTACTACCCATTGTGATTCTATGTGTCAAAAAATCAAACAGCACAGCATTTTTCATATTCCCCAAAAAATAAGTATGTTTGAAACCATGACCGCCAAATACATCGATCTGCGAAGCGATACCTTCACCCTGCCGAGCGCAGCTATGAAAGAAGCTATGTTTAATGCGCCGCTGGGCGATGACGTTTTTGGGGAAGATCCTTCTGTGAATGCGCTGCAGGATTACGCCGCTAATCTATTCGGTATGGAAGCGGCCCTCTTCTGCAGCAGCGGTACTCAAACCAATCAGATCGGTATTAAGGTCCATACCCAACCTGGCGACGAAGTAATCTGCGACGCTCTCTCGCATGTCTACCTCTACGAAGGTGGTGGCATCGCCTTTAACAGCGGGGCTTCGGTGCGACTCCTGAACGGGCATTACGGCAGATTCACCGCCCAGGATGTCCTCAACAATATCAACGACGACAATGTCCATTTTCCGGCCAGTAAACTAGTATGCATAGAGAATACAGTCAACAAAGGTGGCGGTGCCTGCTGGGACCTCAAGGAACTCAAAAACATACAAACTGTTTGTCGCCAACATAACATGGCTTTTCACCTCGATGGCGCACGTCTCTTTAATGCCATTGTTGCAAACGGCGAAGATCCCAAAACCTATGGTCAGCTATTCAACACCATTTCTATATGCCTGAGTAAAGGCCTAGGCGCACCGGTAGGCTCTTTATTACTTGGCAGCAAAGAACACATCTACAAAGCGCGCCGACTCCGCAAAGTGATGGGTGGCGGCATGCGCCAGGCGGGACTATTGGCCGCGGCAGGTTTATATGCTTTGCAGAACAACATCGAGCGACTGGCGGAAGACCATCATAAAGCGCAGATGATTGCCCAGTGTTTAAGTGAACGCCCATGGGTAGACACCCTATACCCGACAGCCACTAACATCGTCATCTTCAAACTCGCCGACACCTTACCCTCCTCACAACTCTTAGACCACCTATCGCAACACGGCTTCAAAGCCAGCAGCATGGGCAGTCAGCTGATAAGATTTGTGACGCATTTGGATCAGAGTGTGGAGGATATTGAGAGGTTGTGTGGGGTGATGGAGGGGGTGGGTTGAGAAATTTCCAAAACAATTCAATTTCCAGATTTGATTTTCTAAATGTATAATTCATTAGGAATATAAAATCTATCGCAATTTGATATAGGAATGAATTCAGTGTTTATTAACCCAAATCTTTCTTTTAGGGAATTAGCCAAAATTGGATTAATATCCTGTATGTATACTTTTTTAGGACTTATTTTTTTGAAGAACACTCTATCTATTGCATGATTTACATATGGGAAAGAATAACCGATAGAAACAACGCAATCCTCTTTAGTCACCTCGATGGCATTAATAAACTCTATCATTTTTTGCTCCCTAAATCTATGTATTGAGCTCTCTTTTTTTTCCCATGCAAATTGTATAATATCCTTATCGTTATTTACAATATCTCTAATAAATTTGATTTTTAATTCATCCGTAATTGGATTATTATTATATTGTAAATAGTCTGATTCCCTTAAAGCATTTATCTTAAAATAATTTAACTCCGAAAGAGTTTCATCTACAAAATGTAAATCTATTTCTTTTGCAGCATATTCTAATTGGTTATCATAATTCCAACTTAATATCTTTAATGAATCAGGTAACTTTTTATTATCATTTACAGCAGTGAGTAAGAACTGAATATACCTACTATCCCTGTAATTTTCTATCGTTTCGACAAAATAAAAGATCAATTGAATTAACTTTTTATATTCCGAAAACCTAGGTGTTTCCCCATTAATGTATAACTTTCTCATTCCTTCGTCAATTGTGTTATGGTTCAAAATATATTCAGAAAACATATCGAACTTCATATCATATTTTTTAAATTCTGAGTTTTCTATTATATATTTATTATAGCCAAAAGACTCTTTCATCCTAACAATTGTAGACTGAAATTGATTAGCCAATGGCATTGGAATATTAGCATTTCTACTATTTAATGCACTAGCCCCTGCTCCCAATAGGTAAATTACATTCCCCATATCAATTTACTTTAGCTCCACAATAAGGACAAAACATATGTAATTTCTCCAACTGACTCATACAATTGGAACAGATTGGAATTTTCTCAACCACTGCGTTTAAAGGGACACTTGTTTTAACTGTAAAATCACTAGGTATTTCTTTTAAAAAACTGGATTCATTACCTTTTTGGGTTATTAAAAACAATTTATCTTTTGCTCTGGTGATAGCTACATAAAACAATCGTCTTTCCTCTTCCATTAATAAATCATGATTAGCTTTCTTTATAACCTGAAATATCCTGTCCTCTAACCAAATGTCAGGAAAACCGCCAGAACCTTCCGTTAAGCCAACTATAAACACAACCTTTGCCTCCAATCCTTTTGATGCGTGTATAGTCTTCCCATGATATTTAACTCCAGCTTTCTTGAAACCTTCAAAATAAGGTTTAGACATTTTTGACCTTCGATATAAAAATAAAATATCGTCGTTTTTAAAACCTTGTTC
This sequence comes from Bacteroidota bacterium, assembly GCA_027490055.1. Lineage (GTDB taxonomy): Bacteria > Bacteroidota > Bacteroidia > NS11-12g > UBA955 > JABMMZ01. The sequence continues at coordinate 30,396 of JAIXYV010000064.1, forward strand.
TAATAGGTCTTGAACTGTTCTTACACAGAATTCAACATTTTCATCTTCTGTTTGCCCATCAAATACAATAATCTTATTCTCTGATTTTTTAGAGGCTGACACATCCTTATCCACTTTAAATTTGTTGTGTTTTATTACCTCATTACTTGCACCAACAATATTTTGAGTACTTCTGTAATTCAAATTCATTTTAATAACCTCCGAATTTTCAAAGTGCTTTTCAAAATCAACTATGTAACCAACATTGGAACCCCGAAAACCATAAATACTCTGCCAATCATCACCTACACAAAACAGTTGTGTCTCAGGTGTTAGCAACCTTTTAATTAAGTCAACTTGTAGATTATTGACATCTTGAAACTCATCAACTAGAATATATTTATACTTATTTTGAAACTGATTTAAAATATCAACTTGGTTTTTAAACAAACTATTAGTAGTTGAAATTAAATCATTAAAATCCAAGTACGATTTACTGACACAATATTCATTGTACCGTTTCACCAAGGGTAAAGCAACACGGTAAAACGCTCTTATACGGTCATGCTTATCCAATTCAGCTTTATTCTTTACTTCGTCAAGTTCAATTCCTTCTACTTTAATCATATCTGTTATGCGATTAACTTGCCTTAGGAACTCTTTCACATCTTCATGATACTTATTGAATTCTTCCTTATAAACCAAAGTTCTGTTCTTTTGATAATCTAATGGCAATCGATTCTTTATAATTTGATCCAAAGTGTGATTAAAAACAGCAGTATCATTGGCCATATGTTCGAATGTCTTAACCAGCAACAAATTGCCTTTTTTGAATTGCTCTTCTTTATTACCTGTCTTGTAGCTTTTGTCACTCACATGCTCTAAATACAGATTGGCATCCTTGATATAAAAGTCAGGATTGAATTCAAAATCTTTAACATTTAGTAATGGCTCATATTCATACTCAATACTATGTCGAAAAAGCCAATCAGCTATAAATTGTTCAGATTTTGACCTTACCTTTTCCCCGTTTAATGTAGTA
>JAIXYV010000001.1 GCA_027490055.1 Bacteroidota bacterium
CCACATCTATCCGCTCACGATAAATCATTACCAGAATGACAGAGGAAAAGCCAAGAGGGCTAGATATAGAAGAATGGTATGACGTCACAGGATTTCTAAATCACGAAGCCATCTATTGTTGGTATGGTAACCACGATAAAGAGCTTACGGTAATAGAGGACATTAACGGTAACCATGCCAGCATAGGATTTCCGCAAACAATTGAGGAGGCCCACAAAGCAGCTGAAAATCATTACTTCAATCAAAAGAAAACCGAGGCCAACGGTATTGGTCAGCAACAATAATGCGTGCACCTAAAAATCCAGAACTGAATACCGTCTATGATGGTGTTATTCCAGAAGGCAAGGAAGGGTGGGAAGCCGTTGTATACTCTCACCTATACATTGACGGCAAAGCACCAGTCAAATGGGAAAGCAAACACAAACACTGGAAAGGCGCAAACTTCTGCGTTTGGCCTAAGCCAAAGGTAGGTAGGGCTGATCGAATGATGCGACACATGTGTCGTGGATATGCTTTTACCAAATTTGGAAATGAAAGATCAACACAAACCGAGACTAGCGGTAATGGTCAGGCCCAGTAATGGAAAAGAAACCCAAATCATTTCTATTGGGATTCAAAGCCCAATTTGCCACAGACATCCTGTTAGGCAACAAGATCCATACCATCAGGGAATGTGCAGTCCGCCAGCCAGAAGTTGGTCGCACCATCAAGATGTATTCAGGACTTCGGACCAAGAACTGCAAACTGATCACCGACGTTCACAAGATCGTTTCTGTGCAGCGGGTTGACATCAAAATCGAGAAGTTTAAAGACAGTTACAAAGCCAATATCTGTATAGATGGGCGAGTACTATGCTGTCTTGAAAAACAGATGTTGGCAATCAAAGACGGTTTTGCCAACAGCGGAAGGCTTTACGATTTCTTTCTAGATGGTCGGCAGTCCGTTGACCTCAAAGATTACAAACTCATTCATTGGACATCAGCTAGGTACTAATACAATGATCACACAACTTTGGATAGATCTATTTTGCGGTGCTGGAGGTACAAGCACAGGCCTTGCAAAAGCCCAACATCAGGGCCAACCCTTTGCCCAGGTGATTGCTTGCGTTAACCACGATGCCAATGCAATTGCCAGTCATTTGGCCAACCATCCTGAGACCACGCATTACACCGAGGACATCCGGATACTGGACTTAACCGATATGGTCATCAAACTAGGCAAAGCCAAGACAGAGCACCCAGAAGCCGAGGTTTGCCTATGGGCTAGTCTTGAGTGCACGAACTTCAGCAACGCTAAGGGAGGCAAGCCTAGAGATGCTGACAGCCGTACATTAGCTGAGCATCTTTACAGGTACATCACCGAGCTGCAGCCCGACCGCATTTACATTGAGAACGTAGCCGAGTTCATGGCCTGGGGGCCATTAAACGAGGCGGGCAAGCCCCTCAGCCGCAAAGCAGGGACCGATTACCAGCGATGGATTGCCACCATCAATGCGATGGGTTACACCTTTGAGCACCAGATACTGAATTCGGCAGACTTTGGCGCCTACACCAGCCGTAAACGGTTCTTTGGGCAATTCGCAAAAGAAGGTCTAGCCATCCATTGGCCGAAGCCTACACACGCAAAGCGGAAGGCATCAGGTAGCTTATTCCTTGATGGTCTAGCAGCCCACAAACCCGTCAGGGAGGTGCTAGATACGCAAGACCTAGGCCAAAGCATCTTTGGGCGCAAAAAGGATTTAGCTGACAAAACCCTAGAGCGAATCCTAGCAGGGTTAAGGAAGTTTGCCACCAGTGAAAGAGCATTCCTTTGCAGCTACTATACCCATAACAAGGGACTGCCAAGAGTTCACAGCAGCCAATTACCAGCACCCACGATCACGACGGCAAACCGACATGCAGTGATTATGCCACAGTTTCGGATTAGTCATTACGGCAATGGGTCAAACGTAGCCAGTCTAAACGAGCCAGCGGGAACAGTGACCACAGTGCCCAAGCAAGGGTTGTTATCAGCCATACCAAGGCAATGGCTCATGCAGTACAACGGATCAGGGCTTAATATTTCCCGTATCAATAAGCCAGCCGGGACGGTTACCACAGTCGAACGGCATGCCTTATTATCAGCCCGCTTTATCTTCAATTCTGGTTGGTTTGGTCACAGCTCTAGTATTGCCGAGCCATGCCCCACAGTAGTGGCCCGCCAAGACAAAGCACCTTTGCGGCTTTGCACCTCAAAGCCTGGTGAAAGCTTACTAGTCATTGAGCCGACAGACAGCCCAGCAATGGCAGCGATCAAAGCCTATTGCAATGCCAACAACATAGGCGACGTCTGTTTACGAATGCTCAGCATCAAGGAGCTCAAACGTATTCAGGGCTTTGATGATGATTATGTCCTAGTTGGCACCCAGAAGGACCAATGCAAGTTTATTGGCAATTCGGTCCATACCATAATGTCACAGGTGCTTGCCGAGGCCAACCATGTTGGATCTATTAAAGTACGTTTAGCAGTAGCTTAAAATCACACGATCAATCAGTTAAGACCAATGGCACAAATCACGTTCACAATCAATCTTGAGCCTGGACTAATCCAGTACCTAGAATCCAAATACAAAATCGTCAGCCCCTACACCATCAATGCCAACAGCACGATAGGCAGCTACATTGCGAGCATCCTAGGTGACAATAGCAAACCAGGTAGGGGCAAGCAAATCGAGAAGCTCACAGGGGAGCTAGTTGTTATGCCACCAACAAACCTTGAGTGGATGATTGCTAAACGTATCCACACCGGTAAGATGGTCTTGATCAATGCCAAGCTAATGGGCGATCTTTATCTAGACTTCGACACTTATATGGATTACGCCATGGAATTTGGGAGCGAGCAGTTGGATGCTGTGCACGGCTTTTTGGCCAAGTACAAAATCTGCAGTGAGAAGCTTAAACCCGATCGGCTTCTGAAGCATTACCAACGTCGTTTAAAGAAACCGAATATTTAGGTCTTGCGCTTGTCCTCCATTTCGGTACTTTGTCCTCCATTTCCGTCTTTTGTCCTTTGCTATAACTAAAACCCTATTTTACAATGCTTTCAGGCATCAAATTCATCAAGGCGATCTATCCCGCCAATATCCAACTGGTTTACATGGGCCAATTATTTGGGTACCACGTGATAAACACAGACCAGTCAAAGGATCTTCCCTTTGTTTATGGTACGGCAACACTATCAGCAGAAATAATGTCACCAAGCTCAATTGCTTACAACCCTCAGCTGACATTTATGGCGGAGCCTTTGGGCTTAGCCTGTGAGATGATAAGTCGGGGTTGGCCAATACTTGTTGTAACAAACGAAGATCAAAGCTTTCTATTCCTAGAGCATACCTACGAGATGGAGCTTGGTATTGCCAAAAAGGGTTCAGATGGGCAATTCTCAACATTCAGACTCAAGGCTATCAAACAGCCAGTTGGTTATCTACTAATAACTGGAGGGTTAGACCTTAATCCAGTAGTTAAGGACTGTTATTCTGCCATGCTTGCTGCAGTGCAGGAAAGTGGTTACTATCCAACGTTAAGCGGACTACAAGCGATAGTAGATGAGTTTCAGGGGGCATCATTGCCAGCAATCACAGTTACACTTGAGGCCAAAACGGCAATTGACAATACTAGTGGTAGCGATAGCCCAAAGCCATACTTTATTGCTGCAACCTTCAAAGGTGAGTTTAGTAATACGCCAAGGTACCATTGCATATTCTATGCTGATGATGATTCCTTCACCCTTAACAAAGCTGCAATGCTTATTGGAGCGGACAGCGCAATAAACTGTTTATCGGCATTTTGCGACCCGCTTATGGGATCAAACAACCCGTTATACTTCATAAATCCTGATCCATACATCAGGAAGTGTATCGTCGCAAGAACTAACAGCGCATAGGTTTTTACCAGTTTTTGCTGTCCTTTAGTAGCGTAGTCCATTGCAACACCTTTACGTTGCAATGGATAACCTACTTTTAAGCCAACTGTCACAACCATGGTGTATTACCCCAACTGCATTTGAGCAGCTGTTAGCGCATGCACAAGACTCAAATGGGCAGCCTTTGGCGATGGATACTGGCATTATGTCGGCAGACAAAGGCAAGCTAGTTGATTGGATCTACGGTGAATCAACCGGGTATGCAGTTATCAATGTAAGGGGCCTTTTGTTCAGGTCACCGTATTACTACAGCGAGTCTAACCTAGTTCAACTCGAAAGCAATATCCGCCAGCTTACTGGCCAACCAAACATCAAAGGCCTTATTCTTTGCATCGATAGCAATGGTGGGAGCGTTTATGGTGTTGATGCGGTTTGTCAGGCAATACTTGACTTTGGTAAGCAAAAGCCTACATATGCTGTCATATTTGACGGAGTTGCTGCAAGTAGCGGGTACTGGCTTGCCAGCCAATGCCAGCAGATAATTGCCACTAATAGCCACTGTATTGCTGGCTCGATTGGTACCATGATGTCATTGTCTGACCGAAGCGAGTTTGACAAAAAGCAAGGGATCAAAAACATCATCCTTAGGTCATCAAAAGCAACTGATAAAAACAGCGAGTCAAAGGAGGCTGAAGCTGGCAACTACAAACCGATAGTGGCCATGCTTGACACTTATGCGGAAGCAATGATGTCATCAATCACGCAAGCAAGGCCCAATCTTGATGTCAAAGCCATCGAAACTGGTAAGATTTTCTTTGCCACAGAAGCCATTAAAGTAGGGCTTATCGACGCTGTTATGCCTTGGAGCGACTTTGTAGCGCAGCTCGGAGATACGTCCGCATCCGGGTCAAAGTCTATCGCAACCACACAACCAAAGGCCGAGGAGGCCACTATTCATATGTTCAAGTTCACTAAATCAGTGGCCTCATTCCTTGGTTTCGCCACGGAAACGGAGGTTTCTGCTGAGACGCTGACCACCCTAGAAGGTAAGATCAGCGCACAATCATTGGCCCTCGAGACGGTCACCAATGCCAAGGCAGAGGTCGAATCGAAATTAGCCACAGCCACCCAACAACTCACAGATCTTAACGGCAAGGTGGCAGAGCTCACGGCCAAGGTTGCTGAGCTGGGCAAGGTTGCATCCGGGGAGACGCAAACGCCTGGAGTTGGAAACGCCAACCCTGATATCAAAGACACTATCAAAGCCCAGTTGGCAGGGTTTGCCCACAACCAAGAGTAATGGCACTAAACATCACGGAACTACTTAGCGAGTTCGGGGCGGTCTTCCAAGGTAAAGCCACCACACAGCAACTGATTGCAGTATTGCGGGCAAAAAATACGCTTTCAGCCTATTTCCGCAATCTTGCCACAGACGACACGGTCTATGACTTCGCAACAAGCGATCACGATAGCGGTTTTCAGGCTTTCCAAAAGGCATTCACCGCAACAGGTGATGATACCTTTGGTGGTCGTCGGCAAACTGTCTACGCTGTCAAGTCTGACAAGAAGATCTTCCCAGATGATGCGATGAACAGCTGGATTGGCTTCCTAACAGACATCGGAAAGGCAAAAAAAGACTACCCTCTGGTTCAGTACATCGTTGATCAAACCTTGTTAGCGGTAGCAGCCGATATTGAGATTGCCGGCATGCGAGGTGTTTATGTTGCACCAACACCCGGTACAGCAGGCACCGTTCTAGGTTCCATGCATGGCATCTTGAAACAGATTGTGGATGCTATCACAGCAACCACGATCACGCCAATTGCCACGTCCACAGTGACAGCCTCCAACGTGATTGATGTGATCGATTCGTTCGTAGATGGTGTCAGTGACGCGGTGATGGAAAACAGCACCTATATCTTCACCAACAAACAAACAGCGCGTTGGCTGGCAAGGAAGTTGGATGTCAGGTCAGTAACGGACAAAGACAAACTGTCCCCAGTCTCGCCCTTGGAGGTACCATACGGTGACAAAGTAATCGTTGGGCTCTCATCAATGGCATCATCAGGCCGCATCTGGACCACTCCAGACATCAACCGGGTGATGATCACAGCCAAAACACCTGGCCAAATCCGTCTGCAAGAGATCGACCGTGAGGTCAAGTTGCTGATGGATACCAAGATGGTTTTCACGTTCAGGGATTACGGTATCGTAGCCGCAAACGACAAAACCTAGTCCATCACCCAACCAGCAATCAGATGATTAGGGCTCATTCGTGAGCCCTATCATTATTGCCAAAACCCCAACCCTACAATCGTGGCCAAACAACCTAACAACAGCCCATCGGCTAACAACAGCGCCCCCAATGGTGAAGTACCATTGCAGGAGTTGACAGCAGAACAAAAGCTAGCTCAGGCAGAAGCCGATCTAGAAGCCTATAAAGCCAAGCTTGCAGAAACGCAAGCAGAGCTTGAGGCAACCACCGAAACCCTGGTGGAACTTACCAAAGAAGACACCAAGGCAGCCGGCACCTTCACAGTTGACGGCCAACCGTTCAAAGTTGTTGCTGGTGGCATCAAGATCGTCCACGACCAATCCTTTGACTGGAATGGTGAAAAACAAACCTTGCCTGGTGGCACTTACAAGCCCGACCAGTTCACGAGTGACAGCGCTCTAACCCGGTACTTGGTGATGAACAAAAGCAACGTCATCGAGGCCATCAAAACCCCAACCGAATAACCATGGCTTCTATCACCTCAGTGCCCAAAGCGTCAGTTATCATTCCTGGCATCAAGAACGAGTTCTATGTGGCCAATGTAGCTGATGTTGCTACGTTCCCAGATCTAGCCATCGATGCAACTACCACAGCAACGAACATAACGTTCGATTCAGGTAAGGGATTTGCCACGATTGCTATTTCCCACGGTAGCGGATCTTGCAATTCCGTAATGGTGGGAGAGCAAGACAGCATGACCCCAGAAACAACCTTCACAGCAAAATTGCCAGCCGGCACAACAACTGCTGATGGGTTCCTTGGTCAAGCTGCAAACGCAAACCTGATCCTTATCTACGAGGACAAACTAGGCGACTTCTACTTGGTCGGTAGGGTCGGTACCCCAGCCAAACTAAAAGGCGGAGAGCAAAAGAGCGGTGGTCTGGTCACCGAAGAGGCCAACACTATGGTCACAATTGTTGCCGACACGTTCTTCAAGGTCAAGTACACTGGTACGATTACCAAGATCTAATCCAGAAGAAGCAACCATCTAAAAAGAGCCCCAATCTAATTTGGGGCTTTTTTGTTCCCAGCTTATGCAAGACCTAGTCAATTACTTCCGAGGTGCCAAGCTATGGTCTGACCTCATTGCCGTCTATCAGGCCCACGGCACCAACAAGGTATTTACTGCCATACTTGCCAAGGCAGCGGGGACGCCATTGCCCAAACTTCGGCCCCTAATCGAAGCCGAGCTAAAGGCAATCCTGAATAAGCTAGAAACGCAAGCGAAAGAGGTAGCAGCTCAGGCAAAGCCGATCAAAGAGGAGCTTTCACAGGTCCTAAGTAGTAAACATGTAACAACAAGCAGGGCACAGCTTATAGGCCACAGAAACGACCTCTGGAGCCAAGCGAAGTACCAGCATGCCAAACTATCAGCCTATACAACGGACAAGGATAGAGCGACTGGAGTGGCCAACCTCAAAAGGATTTGGGATGAGCTGGATTATACGTGGTTGCAAATAGATACATACGATAAGAAAGGATTCTTTCTGGACACCGAATACCTGATCAATTATAAGCAGATGGATACAAGGCAGCTTAACGCAGCTTTATACAGGTTAAGACCTCAGAGATCCAAAGCTAGAAAGAGGCTCAAAGAAGCAACCACAGAAGCTGAACAAGAAGTCATCAAACAACAATTGCTGTCCTTTGACGGCGCCATTGAAACAATAACCTTGCTCCTCCAATCCCGATAGTAACAATTCAGTTGCAATCATAACCAATGGGAAATCATGAAACAGTTACTCTTTTTCCTCAGCCTTTGCCTCATGATGTTTGACATCAATCTCGGCCACGCATCCCCCACCATCAGCAAGCCTTTAGGCATCGACATCCAGACCAAAGCAAGTGCGACCAAGGCAGAGCTGGTGAGCACTGTGCAGAGCCTTCAGGAAGGTCAAACAGTTGTTTACTTTAGTAGTAGCAATTGGTCATTGCCCAATATCCTTGATGCATTCCTAGACACAGCTGGACCATCAAATGTTAGTTTGGCCACATGGGCCATCACCCAGCAACCTTTAGAAAAGCTAGCCAACCATATCCGACAAGGCAATATTGATAGTCTCGAGATTCACCTAGACCATCGAATCAAACAGCGAGCTGAGAAGGCCCTAGCATTTGCCAGCCAGATTGCGGAAGTCCATCCCGGTAACATCCATGCCAAAATCCTGATCTGCGTAAGTGATACACACAGTCTAGTCACGGTGGGTAGTCCCAACTTCACCCGAAACCCTAGAGCCGAGGCAGGGACGATCTTTAGATCAGAGGCAGTCGCTCAATTCTATCTTGCATGTCTTACACCGAAGAGACAATAGCTACAGCTATCCTAGCGGGTGAAAACTGCTTGAGCCACAACGAGGCCTGTATGTTCCTACAATTAGGAACTGCAGGCCTTGATGACATTAGGGACGTTAACACTGAATTAGGCAAGGCTTATCACTTAGGTCTCATGAGGACCAAGGTCAGACTTAACCAAGGTCTATTGGCACAGTCCAGTAGCGGCAGCGGGCCAGCAACAATTGCACTGCTAAAAACTTTGTCTGCCAATGAGGCCCAAAAGCACAATGAGACATAAGACTTACCTATGGGACGTAAAGGAAACAACATAAACGGGAATTATCATGGCTCAGATTTGGACGAGAGGATACTAGACTTTCTACTTGAGCCCGATAACCCTAGGCATGATATCAGTAAGGATTCAGCGACCTACGAGGCTTACAACCGCATCAGCCGAGCCGATGGACTTATCCGTAATCACGGTAAAACGGTAGCGGTAAAGCTCCACATGCAGCGTGAGCAGATCGGTCTAGGGCTTGCCAACAAGGACATCAATAGTGCCATCTACATCTTTGGTGCAATGCCTGGGATCAATAAAGGCACAGCCCTCAGGCATCAGCATGATCGTCTATTGGCAGCCATAGCACAAGCTAAGGCCATCCCAGATATGAAGGCAGTAGCCATGTTTGAAAGCCTATTGTTCAAAGTTGCTGAGCAATTGCCAAGCGAGGAAGAAGCCAACAGCGCACAAGTGATACTGCAGCCAACAATTGGCGCAATACCAGACCGCATCCTAGCCCAGTTACCAGAAGCCAGCAAGTTAGAGGACCTCATAAGTAGGCTCAAATTGCCAAAAGAAGAGTACCTAACCATCACCAGGCAAGATGAATAAGCAAACGGTAATTGAGGCGCACACAGTAGAGCAAACCGATAAGCAGATACTTTGGAATCTGCTTTTGCCCAATTCTGCTGATGTATATGCTGGTCGCGGATCTGGTAAGTCCACGCATATTGCACCGCCATGGATCATCCGTAACCTATACGAGATGCCACGGGCAGTTGGTGGAATTGCAGGTAAATCATATTCACAGATACTAACCAGCATTCTACCCAAATTGCTTGGGGCTTTGTCATTCTACGGGTTTGTTGAGAACGTTCACTATTGGGTTGGCAAGTTGCCGCCCAAGGGCACACCGACAGCTTATTACATGCCTCGAGAGATCAAACGATGCCTTACCTTTTGGAACGGCCATTGCATCCTATTTCTGTCACAAGACAAGAAGAGCCCAGGCAATGGTATTGATCTGCAATACATCTGGCTGGATGAAGGCAAGCTAATTGACTGGGAGCGGTTTTCAGCCGAAACATTGCCGACACTGAGGGGGCTTAAATTACATTACGGACAGTGCAGCGGGTATCTTGGTCTATTGGTCACAAGTGATAAACCTCAGCGGTCACAAGCACCGTGGATGTACGAGCGCAAGAAATCGTTTGACCCAAAGGCTGGACAAGACATCTTGGCCATCCAAAGGCTGCTGATTGCAGCCAAGGCCAAGATGGGCAGCCAACCCAATAGATCACGAGCCAGTAAGGTAGGCAAGGAGATTGCCGAGCTTGAGCAATTGTTAATGGCAACCCGCAAGGAGACTAGGATGTTGTTCGAGATGAACACGATCGACAACATAGCGGTCTTAGGGATCGAGGCCATCCAAAAGCTGAAGCAAGACCTTGATGATGATGACTTCAATAGGTCAGTACTCAACATTGATGATACAGGCAGTGGTAATTCATTCTATGCACAGTTCAACTACCAGAAGCACGTATACCATGCAAATGCAACATCCCATGTGCTAAGCCTTGGTCTGACTGTAGGCCTGAAGCAAGATAGCCGGTGGGACAGCGACTTGATTAGCTCAGCACCACTAGAGATAAGTCTTGATTACAATGCAGCCATCACTTGTATGGTGATTGGTCAGTGGCAGCGGGGACGGCTCAATATCCTAAATGCGCTCTATGTTACAAGCCCAGACACGCTTTACGAACTGGTCACGAAGTTTGTTACATATTACGAGAATCAAGTCAAGAAGGTGGTCAACTACTACTATGACAATACGGCTATAGGTAGAGATAGCTCAGGCCGTAAAACCTATGCTGATTCAGTCAGCGAGGCACTTATAAAGGCAGGTTGGCGGGTCAATAAGATCTATACAGGGCAGGCCAGCACACACCATGACCGATATGCCTACCTAATGAAAATCTTAAAGGAAGATGAAAAGCAGTTGCCTATAGTCAGGTTCAACGAGTTAAACTGTCAGCAACTGTTTCTATCGATGGAGGCAGCCAAAGCAACCAGCCGTAATGGCTTTATCAAAAAGGATAAGTCCAGCGAACGGTCAACAAGGACCAAGCCAGAGAACGCCACGCACTTATCAGAGGCACTAGATGGATTGTTGACTGGAGCAATCAGCCGCAAGGGCACAAGTGCAGTTTATGATCTACCAACGAGTGCCTAGGCAGCTTGTTAAATAGGATTGGCCAAGTTTGAAAAATCCTAGGCGATTGCACTAGGGGGACGGAGGCGGAGCCGATCGGTCCCCTAGGTTGGGTCAGGATATGGTCGGCTCAGGCCCTAGTTTGGCCATGCCCTAGGGTTGCTTAGGGCCAAGGCAGGCAAGTCGGCATAGGTCGGACCCCATGCAAGCCAAAAACAGCGTTTAGATGCCTTCTGATGCGGTTTTGCACTAATCAAAGGCATAATCACATATCGGGACCCCCCCAAGGGCAATTTCGACCCCCCTGCAGGGCTCGGTGTGATCAATCCTTGCAGGCCGAAAGGTTGCACCTTTGGAAACCGCTCGATAGGACTATAAATCAGGTACTTATCACATTTTGGGTATCATGTTTTGACCAATTCCGTTACAGTTTTCATAACGGCAGGCAATACTAGTAGGCAGGAGGTGCCCATTTAGGTTGCTGGACAAGGTGCCACCCAGCTAATTGCAGCAGCTCTACTTGTTTTTTTTGGCTCAATAACCCACGATTAAAAAGCCAGCGCCATTGTCTGACTTTATAGCTGGGTTCACCCAATATTCTGCCGATCGAATGGTTGCTGATCATCAGCTTAAAAGCTGTTTCTGTGGTCATAGTGCTGTCCTTTAGTTTCTGTGCCGGTAGGCTGACTTTTGTTTATGCTTACAAAGGAGGTCATAGCGAAGATCAAAGAAAAGGACAAGCACGGTAAGGCCGTCCCGTTTGACCTGGACTACATCAATGCCAAAGGCGAGCGCAGCAACATTGCAGGCGCAAGGCTTGCCCGACACGTTAAAGAGGTGGCAAAAGACAATGGCAGGATCCAGACGCCAAAGGTCCAGAGCAGTCAGGTTAAGGGCAGCATCAATATCGCCTTGATGATCCTAACCCCTACTGGTGAGCTTAAAGAAATTCGGACCATCCAGATTGTTGGATTCAACGGCCAAGAGGTCACCTATTAACATGCAGATAGTCATCAGCACGATCAATCTGCCAGAGGTAATGGCAGCGGTCACAGGAGTCATAAGCCCCAGTAAGATTACAGAATTGCCCAAGATCGATGAGACAAGCGAAGGCGAGCCGATTAAGTGGGGCACTTCAAACACTTTGCCGACGGATTACCGCAACCTCATTGAGAGCAACCCAGTTCTATCCACAGGGATCAAATACCTAGCCCGTACCTTCACTAACCAAGGCATAACGTATGGTCAGTGGGATGATAAGACCAAGGATCTAGTCAAAAGCTTTAATCCAGAGCTTCGGTCTTGGTTACGGTCATTCAACAGCAACAGGCTGATGATGGACTTCGCATTTGAATATTTTTCATTTGGTCAGGCCTTTATCAGAGTCATTCTATCATCCGACGGCAAGAAGATTGCCCGCATGTTTTGCGAGCAGTCAATGTATGTGCGTTACCAGGCACCAGCAGACGGCAAACCGGTATCCTATGTGTTGATACACGGTGATTGGTCAAAGACCCCATCAGTAGAGGATTGTGTAAGGTTACCCCTACTGGACCCATACAAGACTTTGGCCGAACAGTTTGCGGCCAAGCCACAAGCCAAGGAATGGATATACCCAATCACGGACCAGAGCAGCGGATATGAATTCTATATGGTTCCATCCTGGTACACAGCCTCAAAATCTGGTTGGCTCAATGTTGCCAACTCAATACCGAAAATCAAACAGTCAGAGATCAAAAATATGGCAGCCGTCAGGAAGCATATTGAGATACACAACGAGTACTGGGCCACGGCCATACCAGACTTCGCAGGTATGGAGCCAGCAGATCAGCAGAAGGCGATAGAGAAGAAGTTGGCCGAGATCACGGACCTACTTTCAGGGGAGGCCAACGCAGGTAAGTCATTGATCACATCTAAGGGACGTGATTCGTTTGGAGGTGATGTATCCTTAACCATCAAAGAGCTAAGCCAGAAGATTGCCGAAGGTGGCATGACAGATGACAGCTCCGAGGCCAACGATCATATCCTATTTGCCCTAGGCCTTGATGGCAGCTTGATTGGAAAAACTCCAGGCAAATCCGTCGGGGCAGGGTCAGGGTCCGATAAAAGAGTAGCCCAGAACAACTTGGTATCAGGGATGTATTCGGACCAGCAGACGTTTGTCACCTTGATTGAAGAGGCAGCAGCCTTTAATGGATTCACAGAGGTTTTTTGGATTGAAAACGCCATCATCCAGACCCTTAACAATGTAACCCCAAGCCAGCGCAATGCCGTTAATTAGCACCATCGAGCAGGTTAAGGGAATTGTCAGGGTCAATGCAGACCTTACCTTTCCCGTCATTGAGACCTTTACAATAGAGGCCGAATACCAGCTAGCAGCAGCAGTTGGAGGCGATTGTATTGCAGCCGAGCAAATAGCCGGATCAATGGTTTATGATCTGTTTTGCAGATATGTAGTGCATACTGCAATGGCCTCATTTGTCATAGCCAACCAGTTTACTATTGGCAGCGCAGGCAACAGAGGCATCAGCACCGAGGATGCAGCAGCACCTAAATTGTGGGAGGTTGAAGCCCGCAGGAAACAGCACGAGCGCAGCGCAGACCAGGCACTTTCTTTGGCGATCGAAGAAATGGTCAAGGACCCATCCAGTCACGCAGCTTTTGCCACCTCAGCGCACGGCAAGGCATGCAGCGGTTTGATCTTCAAGTCAGCCAATCAGTTTAGTCAGTACCACTTCATCAATGGCAGCTACAAGGTTTTTATCAATCTAGCAGCCAAGGTCCGACAGTACCAGCTATCAGAGCTTTACAGATTGCTAGGCGAGGCACTTTATACAAATCTGATCGCGCACGTAGAAAGCAATGCCACCGATGCGCTTTTAGATCGATTGGCAGAGGCCAGCAGATTGGTCATTGCCCCCATGGCTTTTGCCGATGGTATCAGGTCCCAGATGGTTAGCCTGGATTCAATTATCACGGAGACGGTCATTGCCAACAGTTACAACAACACGGAGGCAGCTCAGACGCAAAAGATCCTAGCAGCAATCGACAGCGCCAACCAATCGGCCGCAATGGCTAGAAAGGCACTGGAATCATTTATCCGCGTCAATGCTGAGTCCTTACCTGGTTACGTGAGCAATCAGGCGACAGGCATCACCAACACCGAAAAACCCGTATTCTTCCTATGAAAAAGCTAGCCTATTTGATCATCCATTGCACTGCGACCCCCGAGGGCAAAGCCTTCGTAGGTCGTGATATTATTAGGATGCACACTACCCCGCCACCAAATGGCCGAGGTTGGAAAACGCCAGGCTACAGTGATCTAATCCTTTTGGACGGCAAGGTCGAGAACTTGGTACCTCATAATGATGATGACTTCGTTGATCCGAGGGAAATAACCAATGGTGCCCTAGGACTTAATGCAATTTCCCGTCACGTAGCTTATGTCGGAGGTACCGACAAAAAGGGCAGGGCTAAAAACACAATGAATCCAGCTCAGGAGCTAGCCCTACATCAGTACGTCCTAGCGATGATTCATAACCATCCAGATATCAAAGTAGCAGGTCACAGGCAGTTTGCCGCCAAGGCATGCCCCAGCTTCGATACAATCAAATGGCTTGAGGCCAAAGGCATACCCTCAAAAAACATCCATCGATGATACACAACTCAGACCTGTTGCCCAACAGTTGGGTGACTTCACTAGGCACCTTCTTTGGGGCCGTCTTTAGCCTTCACCAAGCATCCGCTTTGGTTACAGGACCACAGCTTTTGGTTATTGCCGTACAAGGTATTATCGGAGGTGCAGCGGGTGCCCTAGGGGCTCAATTGATCAAACTTACTTTCACCCAACTAGTCAAATGGACCAGCAAAAAACAAGGCTAAGCCTTAACCAGCGGATCGATGCGCCAACCCCACGGTTTTGGCGTATCGTCAGGCATATCGGGATGGGTTTGGCAGCAGTCAGCAGTATTGCATCACTGTTTGTTACAGGAGGTGGCAGCTTACCCCTAGTCCTCAAAGTGCTAGGCATAACAGGTGGCAGCCTGTTAGGCTATAGCCAGATTCAGGTAGCAGGGGCTAAAGATGATGAAGCCAATAAGTACCTGGAACACACAGTAGAAACCATCAAAAAGCTACAGGAGCTCAAAGGGCAATGAATCAGCTAAACCTAGGCCAAAATTGGTACCAGATTGCGGGCTCATATGCTGAGCTCAGCAGGGCAAAGCAGGCCAAGGTAGCAGCCATTGCCCTAGGTCAGCTGGCAACAACTTCGGCACTGGTCAGGGTCCTGATGATTATCAGGCCCTGGACCTTTGCCAGTTGGATTAACTTTTGCCTAAAGCCCTACATCTACAGCCGTCAGCCATGGCGTTGGCCGATCAGATGGGCCGAGAACCTTCAGTACGCAAGCACTTTGGCCATGCCATTCTTTCTGGGTCAGGGTCCGATTGAGTTTCCAGCACCTCCACCATCTAATCAGGATCTAGTAGGCCCCAATGTCGAGATTACAGAATTCAGCTTTGCCGAGTTTATCGACCTTCAGGTAGCGTTTGAAGCCATGCGAACCGAGGAATCCAGAGCGAATAAGGCAAGGTTGGCAGCGATCCTTTACAGGCGACCAGGCAAAGGACCAAACGGAGACCAGCGGATTGCGTTTGTTAGCCACCAAGTGGATCAAAGGGTTAAGGATTGCATCCTTTGGCCTGATGGATATTACACGATTTGCCAGCTATGGTTGTCAGAGCAGATGACAAAGATTGCCGAAGGATACCCCAAGCTGATTGGGTCAGAATCGACAAATGAAGAGCGAGAGCCGACTAATTGGCTAGCCCTAGTCGGCAGTCTTGCAGGCCTTCCAACTGAGTACCAAAATGTCCTAGAAACACCCACTGGGTTTATCCTTAACGAGCTCAATAGCCGAGCAATCAAACATGACCAACGAGCAAGTTAGACAATGGTTCAGGACGGTCACCAGTTGGCTTATACCTCTGATGACCAACGGACAGGTCGTATTCTTTGAGTCTTACAAGAAGCTAGAGGAAGGTCAGGACGGTCTAAGGTCTGATCAAAAGGTTGTTGCCTTTGACCTCGAGGACAGCCAGACAGAGATCAATGGTGACACCTTCACTGAATCCAGAACTTACCTATTGGCCGTACTTACCAAGTCACCTACCGATCAGCTAGCAGCCATTGATCTAGCTAACCAAATGATCATTCAGGTTGCCAACAAGATTAAGGAGGCCATGGATTACAACCAGTTAGATGGTTTTGAACTAAGCATCCCTATCACATCCATCAGGAGCAAGGGCGATATGTTGGTTGGGGCAGAGGCCACCATCAGGGCAAGTTTCACTATCCAAAATGATCCGTCAGTATGGGAATAGAATTCGTGAAAGGGGTCGAGTCCTGGGGTAAACAAACCAAATCCGAACTAGCCAAAAAGGTCCGAGCAACGGCCAGCAAGGACAGTACAGGGTATCTAGCCAAGTCTATTGGATCTAAGGTTGCATCCAAGCAGCAAAGCCCACAATCCGTAAGGTTCACTTTCGAGCGATACGGGGTATTCTTTGAGAAAGGAGTCGGCAAGTACAGGGGTATTCTTTCAGCACAAGTAAAACCCAAACCTTGGTTTAACCCAACCATTGATAACCAGATCGAAGAGCTTGCCCAAATAGCAGCCGACAACATGGCAGCGATTGCAGCCGATAAATTGACAATCCGATGAGCAAGACGAGTGAAGCACGTATAAACGTGTTTATCAATGCTGAGATCTCCAAAAGAGAGCTAGATAAGCTACAGACTGCAGCCAAAGCAACCGCGGATAAAATCAGCAAGATTGGCGAGGGTCACAAGGATTTTGAAAAGCTAAACACGCAATTGCAGCGTCAGACAGCAGCAGCTAACAACTTCGCCAAGGTATTGTCTGGAGAGGTCCAACCGTCTATGGCTATGATGCGAGACGGGGTCCGGAGGCTAAGGGCTGAGCTGGACAAACTGCCAGTCAGCACGGCAGCTTACAACGCAAAGCTGAAAGAGCTAAAAGGTGCTGAAGGTGTTATGGCCAAACACCAGGCGCAGATTAACGGGACTGCAGGAGTTTGGGCGAAGTCCAAAACCCTAGTCCAAGGTTACGGGGTGGCAGCCCTAGCAGCCCTAGGAGGCGGTGCCATCATTACGGCCGTAGGGTCTATGATCACCAAGAATGCAGAGCTATCAGATTCTTTGGCAGCGGTCCAAAAGACAACGGGCATGAGCAAGGCCGAGGTCGAAGAGCTGAATAAGTCGTTTGGGACCTTCAACACCAGAACGGCCAGAGCTGAGCTCATTAAGATTGCTCAGGTAGCTGGACAGTTTGGGATTGCCAAGGACCAGATTCAGGACTTTACCAAGCAGGTGGATATGGCAGTCGTGGCCCTGGGTGATGAGTTCACCGGGGGAGCCGAAGAAGTTGCCAAGCAGTTGGGCGGATTGCAGAATCTGTTTAAGGATACATCAGCCCTCACAGCAGGAGAGGCCATATCAAGGATTGGCAGCGCCATAAACGAGCTGGGAGCGGCAGGGTCCGCAACAGGTCCAGAGGTTGCAGAGTTTGCCCGTAGGATTGGTGCCCTGGGAGGTCTTGCCCCAACCATCACCCAGACAATGGGCCTTGGTGCTGCAATGCAGGAGCTAGGGTTAACGGCAGAGATTGCAGCCAGTGGTCTTACCAAGATCTTGACCGAGACAGCAACCCGAGGCAGCATGTTTAGTGCTGAGATGCAAGCACTCCAAAACAGCAACCCTAATGAGTTTTTGTTAAGGTTGGCCGAGTCGTTTAAGGGCTTGAGTAATACCCAGCTAGCAACCCGGATGGGTGAGCTAGGTTTGGCATCTCAGGAGGCTACGAAGGTAATGAGCCTACTAGCAGGCAAGACCGATATGGTACGTGAGAAACAGGATCTTGCCAACAAATCCTTTGGAGAGGCCACCAGTCTGCAAAAAGAGTTCAACACAATGAACTCGACATTTGCAGCCAACCTTGAGAAGATCGGCAAGAAGATATCTAGTTGGTTCACGTCTAGTGACCTGGTCAATTTCTTCGATGCGATAGCCAGCAGTATTGCCAAAAGCATTGAGCCAATGAAGGATTACAGTAATGGGTTAAACGCCCAGCACGTGGCTATGGAACAGCAGCGCGTTACATTTAACGCCCTCATGGAGGTACTTCAGGACACAACCACGACCGAGAAGGAAAGGGCGACAATCATGAAGAGGATCAATACCGAGTATTCAGCATTGTTGCCAAATACGTTGAAGGAGACCATGGGCCTAACTGAACTTCGAGACATCCAGAATGAAGTTAATGAAGGCCTTGAAAGACGCATCAGGGCCAAATCGGCAGAGGCCCGACTACAGGAAATTACCAACCAGCAGTTAGAGCGATCTATTGCCATACAGAAGACAGAAGAAGAGATTATCAATCTCAAAACAGAGCTCAAGAAGCCAAAGGCGACGATCTATGAAAGGCAAATTGGCGCATCTGAAAAAGGAAGTACGACAGTTGCAATTGATGCCAACCAGCAGAACGCAGCAATCAAAACATCGATTGCAGCACGGTACAAACAGATTGCCGAGCTTGAAGGTCTTAACGCTGAGCTGCAAAAACAGTTTGAACAGATATACCATTTAACAGGCGGGGATGCTGTTAATCCGAAAGCCAGCGGGACAGGCCAAACCAGCAATATGGCCGAGGTCGTCACAGGGTCAGTAAATGCTCAAGATAAAGCCTACCAAGAGGCAATGCAGAAGCTGCAGCATTATACGGATGATGTTGCAAGGTTAAGGGCAGAGGTCACCGCCGAGCAAATCAGCGAGGATGCCAAGGCAAGGGCCACCCTTAACGCCAAATACGACGAGATGGTCAGGAAGGCAAAGGAGGCCGCAGCGGACGAGCTCCGTAATGATAAGCTATCCAGAGGCCAAAGGCTTGAAATTGAAGCGGGATATAACAGGCAGATCTATCAGGTTAATCTAGTCAGGGCATCGGATATGGCAGCCCTTGAGCAGTCTATCAGCGAAAGGCACAGCGAGGCACGTAAGGAGGGGCTAAAGCAAGAGCAGACCTACCTAGATGAGCTCACGAAGTTGGCCAGGACCTTTGGCCAGACACAGGCCCAGATAGATGCCCAAGAGCTTATTGACCTCAAAGCCAAACACGCCAAGGAGCTTGAAGAAGCTGTCAGGCATCAGGCAGAGATGTTGGCCAACATGGAGCTGTCCGAAGCCGAAAGGGTTGCCATTTACGCCAGGTACGAGGAAAGTATTGCAGCCCTCAGGGCAAGCCAATTGGAAGGGGAGAAAGCCAGGGAACAAGAGCTGCAAACAAAAAGGGAGGGCGATCAAGCAGAAGGTGCCGCCAAAATTGCCGTTGCGATCAATCCGGATTCTTTGGAGCTGGAAAGGTTGGCAGTAGAGAAACATTATGCTGAGCTTTTGGCTTTGGCGCAAAAGCACAATCTGGACACTAAAGGACTGTCAGAAGCAAAGGAGCGAGACCTACAAAAGCTATTGGAGCAAGGCGCCCAAAAGGCAATCGAAAAGGACCAGACAGTCCTAAAGGCAAGGATGGATATGTACAGCACCTTTGGCAATGCGATCGCGGATGTTGCCAACTTGGCTTCACAGGCAGGGGAAGAAGGTAGCGAGTTCCAGAGGGCCACGGCAGTCGCCCAGATCTTGATCAATACCGCTATGTCGGTGAGTAATGCGATTGCAGGAGCAACAGCAGCAGCGGCCAGCAATGGGCCAGCAGCCCCCTTTGTGATTGGGGCATACATTGCCACAATGGTGGCATCAGTCATCACGGGGATGGCCCAAGCCAGCCAGACCCTAGCCAAAGCATCGGTACCTGCAGGGCCACGGTTCAGCGGTCCAGGGTTTTACCAAGGAGGTTATACAGGTAATGGCACAGGCCAGCTAGACAGCGACGGAAGGCAGATTGCAGGGGTCGTACATGCAGGGGAGTACGTTATCCCAAAGCGATTGCTAGAAAATCCAGTAATCTTTAACATGACCCGCAAGATTGAAGAGGTAAGGACGGGGAGCACATCCAGCACGGTATCGGCCAACGGCATTGACCCAGCAATAGCGGCAAAACTTGATATGCTGATTGCGGCTCAAATCCAGACCAACGAACTATTGGCCAATTATCCAACACACATAAGGGCAGTGGTGTCATCAAGAGAGGTAGCCACAGCAATTGATGATGATAACAGAGCCTTTAACAATTCAGCATCCAACACGGCCAAAAGGCCTTTAATTTCGGGAAAATATGGCGTCTAGGGTAACACTCAAAAATCAATTCCACATAATCCGCCAAGGGACAGAGACTACTATCGAGCTATTGGCCGAGGCTAATGGCTTTATAGATCTGATTGCAGCGGCTGAAAATCCGCCCTATGATGGATATGTTTATTTTGAAGCTACCTATGGTAATGGCGCAATTGGGCCGTTCACATTGGAGCAATCAGGAACAACATTTCTGTTAAGGTGTAATCCTGTTATGGGAGGATTTACGCATGTGTGCGTTTTGCAAATGTGGTTGTTGAACACCGAGACAGGCTTACCAGAATTTGTTTTTGAAGGTCAGGATGGTTGGGTCAGGATTTTTGTAATGGCTGAAGCTTTATTGGCTGGTAACCCAATCAGCATACCAGTAAGGTCTAATGATATCAATACCAAATCTCAGGTCCTTATTGAAGAGTTTATCTATTCAGGAGGTACAACAGTTGAGGTTGCGACCCTTACCCAGTATACCAATGCAGGGAAGATTGGCACCTTCGAAATCAGCGGAGTAATCAAAACCTATTTGGAAGCGCCCACAGTGCTTGATCTACAGTCCTACAGCTTTAACGAGGTCAAACAACTCCCAGCCCTTCGGATTTTCAACATCCATACAACAGTTTTTAATGAAGAGCCCGTCACACATAGCGTTACGGTCAGTGCCATCAATGGGCGATTAGAAGAAGCAAAATACAAGGCTTACCCGTTCAATAGTTGGTTATCGTTTGGTCGAACACAGGGCTTTAGATCTATGTGTACAGCTCCAGCGGGCAAGCCGATCTATCTCAATTACCCAGAGCTTTTGCCATTTATTGGTAACAACAGCTACCTATATAACGCAAAGGTTTTGACAAACCTTAATTGTGCTGGATCAAGTCCTATCCTAATGGAGAGCAATCCAGCCGGCATTTCGCCCGAAGGCAGTTACTACCAATGGATTTTTACGGCCTTCATCACCCAGGGTAATGTTGTTTGGGCCGATTACCGTCTTGGTTTTACGACCGAACCGAGCACAACAGAGGCCGAAGAGGCAAGGATATTAGCCCAAAGGCCAGTAATGCCAGTGCCTTATTTGGGGTATCAGCCGACGTATATCAGGTTTGTCAATCACCTTGGGTTTTGGGAGAACTACTTATTCTTAGGCCAGCTCATTGAAGAGGTAGAAGACAACAAGACAAGCATTCAGCTAGTCACCAACCTTGATGATTATCGTCCTGGACACGTGATCAAAGCCGAGGTACCAACATATACCTATGAGCTGAGCACAGGCGAAGCCCGTGAAGATATCATCAGGTGGTTGGCAATCGAATTGGCCCAAAGCCCAGCAGTCGAGATCTGGGACTTCGAGAACGACAAGACGACGCCCATATACCTAAAAGAAGGCAAACGCATCACCAAACAACAGGCTGGTCTATTTGCCAACCTCAAAATCAGTTTCACCACAGACGGACCATTATTCTAATGATTGAGCTTATAACCCCTAGCGGCAATCTTGACCTAGGTACCACATCTATCCCGATCGAGATCACCAACAGCCTGTTTATTGATGGGTTGTTGTCGGAGTATAGTTTACCATTCACTTTGCCGAATACCGCAAGGAATCTGGCTATCTTCAATTGGCCCAACATGCCAGCGGCAGAGTTGCCAACTGAGCCAATCACTTGCCAACTGATTGCTGAAGGGCTTAACCTTAATGGTACGGTTTCGTTTGACTCCTACAACGAAGAAGGGATCAAGGTAACCTTTGCATCAGCGTCAGCAGCGTTGAAGCAAACGATTAATACGACCTTCCTAAACGGTCTTAACTTCGGCACCACACAAATTGCCAACCAGCAGGAGCTATTTGTCTTGGAGTTCGATTTTTCAGTCGATATCTCGATCATACCGAATGATTGGAACATTGCGATAGGCTACCGTCAGCCAGGCACGGGAGCAACAGAGATAACTCAGTCATTTGCCAAGAAGGCAACTTGGGAGCTGACGTTGGACAATCTGGTCTATCGGTTCAACAATGCTTTAAGGCCACAGGGCTACTCAAGTGCTACCACGTATGCTATGGGCGATATCGTGCAGCAGACAGGCCTTTGGTACGGATCTATGGTTGCAGGTAATGTTGGCAATGATGTCTCAGACAACACAAAGTGGCAACAGTTGTTCACAGGCACACCGGGACCGTTAGACCCAGACTATTATGATTACGATCTGTATAAGTATGATGCCCCCAGCAAGATTGCAGACCGCATCTTTGCCCGTAGGTATGGCAACAAGATTGTGCTTTGGAACTTGACTAACCTTGCTTGGGAACGGGAAACAGTCACATGGTCACCAGGCTTAAGCATTGATCGAGTGATCAATCAGTCCTTCCAGTTCAATGTCAATTTCGAATACATCCCAGGGCACGGAGGATTAGACGCCAACTATCTGTTTTACACCTCACGGCTGGATAACACCAGTCTTGAGACAACCGAGCTGGTGCAAGGGCACTTATTTAAGGACCACTTTGCCGTACAAAGTAACAGCGCCATTGCGGTCTACCCAATGGTCCAGTACCCAGCTCTAGAGACTGACCCAGCCTTTGACCGCAACATTGCCAACTACCAGAGCGGGGAGATTGAAGACCTATTTGAGTGGTACCAAGGTTGGGCACCTCATGTAACATTCGCAAAGGCCGCCCAGATTGTGGCAGCGCATCTAGGCCAAGGCTACACAACGAATGCAGCGGACCAATTGGCCAGTCTTGTTTTTGAGGCAAGGCAGTCAGTTAGGCCGACCTTTGGTCAAGCAGCCTTCGCCCTGAATCAGAACGTACCTGCAGTGTCGATTTTTGACTTTTTGGCAGTCCTTAAAGAGGCTTTGGGCATAGTTGCTTATTTCGACACCGCCAACCAAGGGCTAGGCTTGATCGACCTCAATTCCGAGATCAAAGGGTTACCCAAGCATGATTGGACAGCCAAAGAGGTTAAAGGCAGCAGCAGGTACCAAAATCTTAAGGACGGAGTAACCCTAGCCTATACAGCGGTCGAAGGCGAAGCTGTGACACCAGAAAGCATTCTGCCAGCCGTTAGTAGCGATTGGGAAGATCTGGTATCTGGTGGCACCTTCACGAACGGGGTGACATACGGAGCCGACGGAAAAGCAAGCAGTTACGGTTTAGGCCAATACAAGACACGGTCAGGGGAGGTAAACAAGACCATCCCAGCGCTACCAATCATTTGCAAGCCTTGGGCCAGACAGCGGCATATAGGGACTGCCACCCAGAACGTCATAACGGGAGACATATTAGGGGCGACCCTCAGCCCAGACGGTAGACTATTTGTTTGGGGGGACTTCACCTGTGGACTTTACAAAAACCTAGTCAAGCTATGGCCCAACGGTCAGTTGGACACGACTTTTTACCCAGGACTAGACTTTGATGGTGCGATATCAGGGGTCGTAATCAGCCCCATAGGTCAGGTTTATGTCGGTGGTAGTTTCACCCGAGCCGTAGGGCCAACAGGCGAGACAGCCGAGGGCAAGGGGTTAGTCAGGCTTAACCTTATTGGTTTGCCAGACCTAGGCTTTAACTCCATGGTTGGGCAGATGTATGGCACCACGACCTACAGGCGTAGGGTCACAGCGATAACGGCCAATGCTGATATCTTGGTTGTGGGAGTTTGGGGAGGTACTGGGTCAGATTACGACATCAGGGGCTGGGAATGGGACAAGCTCAGCGAGACCCGAGCTTTTAGATTGGAACGCAGTAACGTAACAACATTGCTGCACATCCACGCCAGCGGTAACCACTTTTATGCAGCGGGAGCTTGGGGCAGCACCATTAAGGTTAATCTATCGGGAGAGGTGGACACCGACTTCAATACAGACTATCCAAGTCTTGGTCAAATCCAGGCGATTACATCGACAGAGGGCAGAACCTTCTTTGGTGGGACCAATGCCAACTTACCAAACGGAATTTTGAGCACAGGGCCTGATGATCGCGCATTGCTTACCAGCGAATGGGTCGATACGTTCCGACCCAACACGGCCTACAGCAAGAGCATCAGGGCGATGGCAATTGTTGGCAACAC
>JAIXYV010000041.1 GCA_027490055.1 Bacteroidota bacterium
ACTGCAAAGAAAAGTAAGCAAAAGAAAGCTTGCGCCCATCCTATGCAACCATGTTGCGGCTGTTCAAGCCCGACCCTATTGTAATGATCTCTTCGTGCCTCAGAGCTATTACAATGGGTGCCCCGGTTTGAATGCATCCGCTGCCATGGGCATAGTATGAATGGCGCATAACGGTCTAAACAATGTGTAGTGTAATTTTCAATTATACGTCAGATATAGGATGAATACGAGAGTTCTATATGTTAAAAAACAATATTCCTCAATCCTCCAAACAACTCGCAGAGCGAGGCTAACGTATACATGATGGTTGCAAGATCTTAATGTGTTCTATGTCTACTACCCATTGTGAGCCTATGTGTCAAAAAAAAATGTAATCCCTTCCCCAATAACCGATAACCAATAACCCCCTAATTCCTTTATCCTTGTTCCTTTATCCTCGCTTTTCCAAAGGACTTGTTATAATTAATAAATTGCTCTATTTTTGCGGCAAGTAATATCTTATATATGGCAATCGAAATCAAAGTTCCCAGTCCAGGTGAATCCATTAGTGAAGTAACCGTGTCAAAATGGTTGAAACAAGTGGGTGATTATGTTAAATTAGATGAACCTCTGGTTGAACTGGAAAGTGAAAAAGCTACTTTCGAGGTGAATGCTGAATCGGCTGGTGTGATCACCAAACAACTGGCTAAAGAAGGTGACGAAATTAAAGTGGGTTCTGTCATCGTTGAAATCGACGAAACCGCCAAAGCTCCTGAAGGTGCCGCTGCCCCTAAAGCAGATGCCAAAAAAGAAACTGCTGCTCCAGCTAAAGCTGAAGCGAAAAAAGAAGAGAAACCAGCTGAGAAACCAGCTGTTGCTGCTGCCGATATGAGCGCTGATGTGGCTATCGCCCCATTAGCTAAAGAATTAATGATGGAATACGGCCTTAAACCTGCTCAGGTAAAAGGTACCGGACCAAACGGCCGCATCACCAAAACCGATGTGCTCGAAGCAATCGTGGCTTCAGGTGTAAAATCTGGTGGCGCCAACAAATACAGTCCTAGCGGCGAACGCAATGTGAGAGTCGAAAAAATGAGTAACCTCCGCAAAACCGTTGCTAAACGTTTAGTGGCTGCTAAAAATGAAACCGCCATGCTCACTACCTTCAACGAAGTGAACATGAAGCCTATCATGGACCTCAGAAACAAATACAAAACTACCTTCGCAGAAAAACACGAAGTGGGTCTTGGTTTCATGAGTTTCTTTACCCGTGCTTGCTGCATCGCTTTGCTCGACTGGCCTGCGGTTAACGCTTTCATCGATGGCGATAACATCCAGTTCAACGATTATTGTGATATCTCTATCGCGGTATCAGGACCGAGAGGCCTGGTAGTGCCAGTTATCAGAAACGCTGAAACCCTCAGCTTGGCTGATATCGAAAAAGAAGTTAAAAGACTCGCTGGTAAAGCCCGCGACAATAAATTATCCCTCGAAGAAATGAGCGGTGGTACTTTCACCATCACCAATGGTGGTGTGTTTGGTAGTATGATGAGTACACCAATCGTTAACCCGCCTCAATCTGCTATCCTGGGTATGCACAACATCGTCGAAAGACCAATGGTTGAAAATGGTCAGATCGTCATTCGCCCTATCATGTATGTGGCACTGAGCTACGATCACCGTATCATCGACGGCAGAGAAAGCGTTAGCTTCCTGGTTAGAGTTAAACAATTACTTGAAAATCCTGAAATGCTCTTCGACGGCAGAATGCCAGTTGAAAAAGTTTTAGGCTTGTAAGCTGCCTATGTCCGATTTTTTCGCACACCCAAGCGCTGTTATCGACCAAGGGTCTGTCATTGGCGAAGGAACGAAAATCTGGCATTTCTCTCATATCATGCCCAATTGCCAAATCGGCAAAGGCTGTAATATCGGCCAGAATGTGGTCATCTCTCCCGAGGTTATCCTTGGCAACAATGTCAAAATCCAAAACAATGTCTCTGTCTACACAGGGGTTATCTGCGAAGACGATGTCTTCCTCGGACCGAGCATGGTGTTTACCAATGTCATCAATCCGCGAAGCGCTGTTGCCAGAAAAGACGAATACCGTAAAACCCTGGTAAAAAAAGGCGCCAGCATCGGGGCCAATGCTACCATCGTTTGTGGTAATACCATAGGAGCATATGCCATGATTGGCGCAGGCGCTGTGGTCACCAAAGAGGTGCCCGATTTTGCCCTGCTGGTTGGCAATCCTGCCCGTCAACTGGGCTGGGTCAGCGAGTACGGTCACCGTTTGCATTTTGATGCTAAGGGACTGGCGCAATGCCCCGAAACAAAAGACCATTATCAACTACTCAACGGAACTGTAAGCAAACAGATATGAAAAATATTTTAGTCACCGGCGGTCTGGGCTACATCGGCTCTCATACCGTGATCGAACTCATCGCACATGGCTACAACCCTGTCATCATCGACGACCTCAGCAATACCAGTCTGGATGTGCTTAAAAAGCTCGAAGAGATAAGTGCTCAATCGATCAAGTTCTATCAGGCAGATGTCAATTCTGAAACTGAGCTGACGCGTATTTTCTCTGAATCTGATATCCATGCCGTCATCCATTTCGCTGCCTTTAAAGCAGTAGGCGAATCGGTAAACGAACCTTTAAAATATTACCGCAATAATATCGGCGGACTCATCAGTCTCTTACAGGTGATGAAATCGTTTGAGGTTAAAAACATCGTCTTCAGTTCTTCCTGCACTGTCTATGGCGAGCCAGATCATTCGCCGGTTGACGAATTAGCCCAAATCAAAAAGGCCAATTCACCCTATGGCAATACCAAACAGATCGGTGAAGAAATCCTCAGCGATTGCCAGTTTCTAAATACAGTAGCACTGCGCTATTTCAATCCTATAGGCGCTCATGCCTCCGCTAAAATTGGTGAACTTCCATTGGGTGTTCCCAACAACCTGGTGCCTTTCATTACCCAGACTGCTGCAGGCATCCGCGAAAAAATCACTGTGTTTGGTAACGATTACAATACCAAAGACGGCACTTGTGTCCGCGACTATATCCATGTGGTCGATTTGGCCAATGCGCATGTTAAGGCCCTCGACTATATCCGTCAGCATCCTGACAACCATTTCGAAGTCTTTAATATCGGCACAGGCAATGGCCTGACAGTGCTCGAAATCATCCAAGCTTTCGAACGCGTTAACCAACTTAAGCTCAACTACACCATCGGTGGCAGACGCGCTGGCGATGTCGAAAAAGTATGGGCCGATAACCAAAAAGCAGATACTGTCCTGGGATGGAAAGCCAATATCGGTCTCGATGAAATGGTAAGATCTGCCTGGGCCTGGCAACAACAACTACAATAAGCATGAGCACTCCGAATAAACTATCGCATCTCGCGGAAACACTTATTCCTTCTGAAATTATTAAACTTGGCAACGAAATCAGCGAACGCATTCGCCAGGGTCAGACCATCTATAACTTCACCATCGGCGATTTCGATCCCAACATCTTCCCTATTCCACAATTGCTAGAAGATGAAATCGTCAATGCCTACCGTGCTCATCGCACCAACTACCCGCCTGCCAATGGTATCGCGGATTTGCGCCAGGCGGTTGCTGAGTTTTTAAAGAATGGCTTACAGCTAAACTATACGCCTGAAGAAATTTTAATCTCTGGTGGTGGTCGACCGCTGATCTATGCCGCATACAGAACTATCTGCGACCGTGGTGAGAAAGTGATTTATCCGGTGCCTTCATGGAACAATAACCACTATACCCACTTCATCGAAGGTGAACATATCTGCGTTGAAACCAAAGCAGACAATAATTTTTTACCCACAGCAGAAGAGCTGATTCCGCATTTTAAAGATGCTACTTTACTGGCTTTATGCTCGCCCTTAAATCCTACCGGCACTGTCTTTACCAAAGACCAGTTACAAGCCATCTGCCAGGCTGTTATCGACGAAAATAATCGTCGAGGCCCTGAACAGAAACCTCTCTACATTTTATACGACCATATTTACTGGACCCTTACCTACGGATGCGAGCATGTTAATCCGGTATCGCTATTCCCAGAACTTAAAAACTATACGATTTTTATAGATGGTATCAGCAAAGCGTTCAGCGCTACAGGTGTAAGAGTCGGTTGGGCTAACGGACCAGCGGCTATCATAGACAAAATGAAAGGCATTCTCAGTCATATCGGCGCCTGGAGCCCTATGGCCGAACAGGTAGCTACCGCCAAATACCTGCAAAATCCAATAGCCGTCAAACAACATCTTACAAGCATTGGCAATGCCCTAAGTACACGTCTCGAACGTTTGTTCAATGGCTTTAAAGCCATGCAAGAACAAGGCTATCCTGTCGATGCCATTGCGCCCAAAGCGTCTATGTACCTCACCATTCGCTTCTCACTAAAAGGCAAACTACAGGCTGATGGTCATACCATACAATCTACTGAAGACATGACGGCTTTCTTATTAAAAGAAGCCTCTCTGGCCATAGTGCCTTTTGCCGCATTCGGCGCTGATAAAAATAGTGAATGGTACCGACTGAGCGTTGGCACCTGCAAACTCGAAGACATCGACAGCATGTTTAATCAGCTGAAAAACGCTTTGGACACCTTGAAATAAATTAAAATTTGAGTTGACTGGATTTTAAACTTTGTCTATCTATAAAATTTATAAAAATTATAGATTACTTATATAGGGCATACACAGCCTCAGCGCTGACAAGGGGATCGAAGGCTTTTAACATATCGGTATAATCTATTTTTCCGCGTTGCGTTAAGCTCAACAAGGCTTCAGAAAATGTATCGACCTCACTGGCATTAAATAATATGGCATCATCAGAAGCCAGCTCTTTAAACACCGGTATATCATTCACCGCCATTGGCAGTCCTGCATGAGCAGCTTCTATCAGTGGAATACCAAATCCTTCTATCATGCTGGGATACACAAACCACGAAGCAGCCCTGTATAACAATGGCAACTCGGCATTATCTACTTCTGTCAATATCTGCACACGATTGCTCAATTGATGCTCCTGCACAAAGCGCTTAACATCATTAAGGGTGTCGCCTGACTTACCAGCCAAGACCAGTGGTGGCAATTTATCTGAAACCGCTGCATAAGCTTTTAATAAAGCCAAATGATTCTTGCGGGTTTGAAAACTGCTGACGTATACTATGAATTGTTCAGGCAGTCTGTATTTGGCTTGCAGGGTCTGTATCGCCGATAAACTATACGTGGCTCTGTGCTGTTCGCCACAGGTTTGGTATACCACCTTTACCTTATCTACCGGGGCCTGATAAAGGTTGATTAAATCCTGCGCTGTGGCATTGCTGGTAGCGATGATCTCATCGGCAACCGCAATGGCATGACGGGTTTTGTAATGATAAATACTGCGGTCTAAAAACGCGTAATGCTCAGGATAATGTTTGAAGATCACATCGTGAATACTCACAATTTTCTTCACCCTGTCGGGCCATTTTCCAAAAGGCAACTCGTTGCTCAAACCGTGAAACACATCGAGCTGATAGCGTTTTATTTCGGTTTGAATACCGCGCTCTCGCCACAAGAAACCACCATTTAAAGGGGGTACTGCCACCACATGTTGCGGCAGCTGCTCTATTTCCGGATGTTTGTCGTAAAGAAAAAAACGGTCGTCGGGATGTTGATGAATGAGGGTATTGATCAGATCGCGACTGTAATTTCCCAGTCCCGTTCTGTTATGAAAATACCGCTTAGCATCAAATCCGATCTGCATTATACCGCCACATTAAAATCTCTTAATGCATCGTTAAGAGAGGTTTTTAAATCGGTGCTCGGTTTGCGTTTACCAATAATTATGGCACATGGCACATGGTATTTACCAGCTGGAAATTCTTTTTCATAAGAACCTGGAATCACCACACTGCGCTCTGGAACATAGCCTTTATAAGTAACAGGTTCTGCGCCTGTCACATCAATAATTTTAGTAGACATGGTAATGGTAACACCAGCACCTAATACCGCTTCTTTACCGATATGCGCGCCTTCTACCACTATACATCTTGAACCTATAAAGCAATCGTCTTCTATAATCACTGGTGCAGCTTGTACTGGCTCTAAAACACCACCAATACCAACGCCACCACTGAGGTGCACATTTTTACCAATCTGCGCGCAGCTACCAACGGTTGCCCAGGTATCTACCATGGTACCGCTGTCTACAAAGGCGCCAATATTCACAAAACTTGGCATCAAAATAACGCCTTTAT
Organism: Bacteroidota bacterium; assembly: GCA_027490055.1. Classification (GTDB taxonomy): domain Bacteria; phylum Bacteroidota; class Bacteroidia; order NS11-12g; family UBA955; genus JABMMZ01. The sequence continues at coordinate 6,251 of JAIXYV010000041.1, forward strand.
TAATAAAAGCCCCATAACGGGCCACTGAACCCATCACAGCTCTAACGCCTTGTGAGGCATAATCTGCTTTGAGTGGAATTTTATCGCAAATTTCGTAGGGACCGATGACGCTGGTTTCGATTTGTTGAATCGGAAAATACAGGATCACGCCTTTCTTTACCCACTCGTTCACCTGCCAGCCCGAACCATCTGCCTTAGGCTCTGCCACACGTATCTGACCCTTGTCTAATGCTTCTATCAAGGCCAGTATGGCTGCTTTGGTGGTGTCTTCATTCAACAAAGCGCGATTGTCCCATGCTGCTTCGATAGTGGTTCTTAAAGTTTGCGTATCAGTCATATTTTAATTGTCTATGCAAAGCAATACAAAAATTACGAGAATTCAGAATTATTCAAGCAGTTTTACAACATTTTTAAGGATTTAAGGACTTCGTTCTCACCACAAGTACCGCTTTTTGACGAGTTTAATTTTTAGTTACCCGTTTTTTTACCAAATTTGCGGTCAATCAGTATTTAACATGCGCACCAGACCATCCATTCTATTATTAGCCCTCTTTTTTGCGGCTTCGGCCTTCAAAATTCAGGCTCAGGGAACAGACTACCTCAACATGGACGAGGCTGTTCTAATGATGAACAAAGAAACCAAAAAATCGCTCAGAGCCCAATCAATGCCCATGCTGCTCTGGCTCCCGGGCGGCAGTAAGTTCTCTTATGTCGAAATCGGTACCCCTTCTAAATTGGTTATCACCGAAGCAGAAAACAATAAAGTTGACAGCAGCATTAACCTTGATATCCTCAATGCGGCTATTAAAACTTATAATCCAAAATATAGCCTTAAGTCTTTCCCGCTCATCGAATGGATCGATAATGATAATTTCAGAATATTTAAAGAGAACGAATACCTCATCTTTAATCTCGCAGCCAAAGCCTTCCGCAATATGCAAAGCATCTCTGCCAAAGCAGAGTTCACCGAGTCTGACAACAAAATGCAATATGTGGCCTATATCGAAAACGATAATATCTTTATTAACGGACCAGATGGTGTGAAACAAATCACCACCGATGGTGGCAAAGGCATTGTCTACGGTCAATCAGTTCACCGCAACGAATTTGGTATCAGCAAGGGCCTGTTCTGGAGTCCGCAAAGCAACAAACTGGCCTTTTACCGAATGGACGAATCTATGGTAAGCGACTATGCCATTTTCGATAATTCTAAAATGCCTGCAGTGGTCAACAACATCAAATACCCTATTGCCGGCGCTAAAAGTCACCATGTTACCCTGGGTGTATACGACTTAAAAACACAAGCCATCACCTATATGGAAACTGGCGAACCTAAAGAGCAATACCTCACCAATATCACCTGGTCGCCAGAAGAAGATTTCATCTACATGGCCATCGTTAACCGCGGTCAGAACCAATACTTCCTCAACCGCTATAACGCCGACAATGGCATGCTCGACAAAACCCTTTTCGAGGAGCGCGACGAGAAATATGTAGAGCCTCAGCATGGCATGTATTTCCTGAGCAACGAAACCAATAAGTTCATCTGGCAAAGCGAGAAAGATGGCTACAACCACTTATACCTCTACAACACCAGTGGCAGAATGATCCGCCAACTTACCATGGGCAAATGGGTAGTCACCGCTCTATTAGGTGTCGACAGTCGCGGCGAATATGCCTACTTCGAATCCACTAAAGAAAGTCCGATAGAAAGACATATTTATAAAGTGAACCTCGACAATGGCGACATTAAAAAACTAACATCCGAAGCCGGTACCCACACTGCTATCTTCAATCCGCAATACAACTATTTTGTTGATATGCTGAGTAGTATCACTGTTCCGCGTAAAATCACTTTAAAAGACAACAAAGGTGAAGCGTTGCGCTTATTACTTAACGCCGCTAACCCGATTGAGAATTACAAACTGGGCGAAACCAGCATCATCCCTATCGTTAACGAAGGTACTGTTTTGTATTGCCGAATGATTACGCCTCCGGATTTTGACAAAACAAAAAAATACCCGGTGGTAGTGTATGTGTATGGCGGACCGCATGTGCAGCAGGTCAACAACACCTGGCTGGCTGGCAGTAACCTGTGGATGCAGTTAATGGCTCAAAAAGGCTATATCGTTTTCACGCTCGACAACAGAGGTTCTGCCAACCGAGGACATGCATTCGAAAGTGCGGTTCACAGACAATTGGGCAATTTAGAAATGAACGATCAGTTGGCGGGCATCAGCTACCTAAAAAACCTATCTTACGTCGATTCTAATCGCATAGGCGTGCATGGCTGGAGCTTTGGTGGCTTTATGACCACTTCGTTAATGAGTCGCCAACCAGGCGTGTTTAAAGTGGGTGTAGCGGGCGGACCGGTGATTAACTGGGAATTGTACGAGATCATGTATACCGAGCGTTATATGGATACTCCGGCCGAAAATCCAGAGGGTTATAAAACCGCTAACTTATTAAACTACGTCAACAACCTGCAAGACAAATTGCTGATGATCCATGGCTGCGACGATGATGTGGTGTTATGGCAGCACAGTTTGTTGTATTGCAAAGCGGCAGTAGACATGAACAATACCTATCTGGATTATTTCGTCTACCCTGGCCACAAACACAATGTGCTTGGCAGAGACAGGGTGCATCTGATGCAGAAGATCACCGAATATTTAATGGAAAACCTGTAAGGTTTAAACTTCTTCGAGAAGTGTTCTAAAGGCCAGAACCTGTTCGCCATAGCGCTCATAGGTTTTGGCCTTTAATGCTGGCGCAAACTCGTCGGCGTATTGCTGATAATCTTCTATGCTGTGGCAATAATATTGAATAGCGTAATTAACGCCTTCATTATCTTCGACATTGGTAAGCAATTTCAGCATTTTAAAACCAGTAAACTTTTCGGTAGCTATCACTTCCGGAATATGGACATGTTTCATCCAGTGCACCCATTCGGTTTCTATGGCTTCAGGAATATTGCAAGTAATGTTATAAATAATCATGTAACTGCAAAACAAGGCTTAAATTCTGAGAAATTCAAATGGGGGGTTTGGGATGATGGATTTTAATTCGTGGGGCGCTCTGCGGGTTGGGCGGTGATGTCTTTTTAATATTCTCAGCACCGGGTTCGCTGAACCTCGTCCTACATATAAAACCATATTGCTCTACTCAAAGATCTTATAGCGTCGCTGACGCGTTAATCTTGTCTCCTACCACCTCCACACCACCACCATCTTCCCTGTAAACACATCCTTCTTCTTTAAGTGCCACAGTCCGTCGATTTTGTCGTAGCGAGTGGTGATGGATAATGTTAAATTTCTGCTTAGGCTTGTGCTTACAATTAATCCACCGCCTACTTTAAAGGCTTCGTTTTTGTATTTGGTGTAATCGCTTATCAGGCCTATGCTCAAGCCTTTTTTTGCCAGGTAATTGTGACTCAACTGAATCGAATTAGAATTCAAAGAATCTACAAACGGGGCCGTGATGTTGGAGAAATAAGATACCACACTACTATGTCTCATGCCTAACATAAACGACTGGGTTGAACTGATCATTTTATAGGCCACTGCTCCTCGTCCTGAAATCTCCATAGCCGATTTGGTGTAATTCAACATACCATTCCAAGCCATTCTTTTGCTGCGCTTTTTGTAGGTGATTGTTGCAGTGGTGATAGAAAATTGGTTATTGGTTCTGTACAAACTATCGGGATGGTTGTTGCCTTGCTGGTATGGACTATAACTCAAACTAACATTAGGGTACTTTTCAAAAGAAGTATTTAGTTTTAATCCATAGCCTTTCATGCGGTTGGTAGCAGTGTTTATTTCTATGATGTTATCGCGCATCTCTTTGTAACTGGCGACTAGCTTAAGCTTTTGTTTAAAGAACATCTGCTCCAATTTAGAATCAAATTCTCTAAAGTTTCGTCTTAAAAATGGATTGCCTATGGTTCTGAATGCCGCTCCTACCTGTCTGGCATTCACCTCTAATTTGGTGTTCTTGCCTGCTTGATGTGTGGCTTTCAACTGAAAAGCCATCGTTGCATTGACCGTTAAATTATTAGAAGCATTGCCACTGGTATTTCTGAAATAGTATTGCTCTCTATACTGACTTTGAGCCCACTCGCCTTCAACTGTTATCCCCTTCAATAGTTTCACTTTCGAACTTACACTGATGATAGCATTATTAATATTGGGTACAAATGAATCGAATGAATTGACATCCTTGGCATTAAAATAGGTTAATGCAATATAGTCTGCATTTCTTGCTCCAATTCCGAATCTAAAAGCACCTATTGGTCGGTTGTAGCTCACCTTTTCTGGCGAGAACGGACCAACAAATTGCTTGGGTGCTTTGCCCAATGTGGCATCCCAGAAATACTTCTTCTTGCTTACACCAATATCAATACCCTTTAGCGATAGGTTACTCAAAGTAAAATCTGTATACATTGCGCCTGTAATGCCAATACCAAATCTATCAACTGCCAGTACGCTTTTTAGTAAACCCTGATTGGGCGCATTAGACTGCATCTGTTCTCTAATATTTTTTGGATGTCTGATACCTTGTATCTTAGAAGCCATACCAGTAGTATCCATTTTCCTTAAGGCTTCAATTTGCTCCTTTTGTTTTTGCAATTGCTCATACTGCCTTTCTAGCGCCATCAATTTGTTCAACCTGGTAGTATCAAGCTTTTCGCCTGATCTTGCTTTAAGATCGCTTATTGAGTCATTTATTGACTGTTTATAAGACGATAGCATAGAATCTTTTTTATGTTCATAGGCTTTCAGCAGTTTTTCTTTCTCTTGTTCTGATGCCGTCTTGAGTTGTTCTTCTAAAGCTTTTTTCTCTGCTTCCAGCTTTTCATTCACTCTCCTTTCTGCTTCCTGTTTAAGTGTTTGTTGCCAATTGTCGTAATCGGGCACTTGTTGCTTAAGCGCTTCCATTTGTTTTTGAATTTTATCTGAAGCCAGCGCATTGGTATTAATGTCAATCTGCCGCATCCTATCCAGTTTATACATCTCATCTAGCTCCTTTTGCATCTGCTGAGTCGCCATTTGTCTGAGGCTATTAACATCCAATCTAAACGCAAAGTAATTGTTCTTGTAGGTATTATTAGCCTCGGTAGTATAAAACAAGTTCGACGTAAATGGAAGTCCAAGCAAGGTAAAGGTCGGACTAACATACAACCTGCTATACATCATCTCATTTCTTTGCATGGGGTTCTGAGCGTTGGTAGCAAACGACTCAGACCTTAGCTGTAATGAAATGTTAAAAAGATTGTCTTTAGGTGGAAGTTTGGATTTGAGTTTAGTCTGAAAAGATTGTTGTTGACTTTTAAACGCTGATTTAGCTTTTATCGGAGCCAATTGCACTGTTGATTTAACAGCATCCCTCTTTTGTTCTTTTTCAGCAACAAAAACTTCCTTTTTCGCATCAACCCCGGATTTTAAGTGACGTCTTTGTTTATTGTATTGAGAATCTAAAGACGATTGGTAAGCCGATTTAAGTGAATCTTCAGGCTTCGCAGGCAATAGCGCTGCTTTTAAACTTCGACTGGAATCCTTAGGAATTGGATGCAGTAATGTTGTTTGTGCTTTGACGACAAAGGCATATAAAATTGCAAACAACATGAGTGTTAGTCGCATAGTTTTTAGTTTTATTTATTCAAATTAATGCCTTTTTGTAATAAAAACCAAATAATTGTTCAAGCCATTGCCATTACTTTATTAAAGACTCTATCGGTTTCATTATCAAGAAATGTCTCGGCATATTGAACATATTTATAAAACTCCTTGCTTCCTGGCTTATGCCCGGATATTTTTCTTACCAATGGCTCTGGCATCCCATTGTTTAACAATGTTGTTATCGCAGTTCTGCGCATCATGTGACTGGACATCAAATCACAAAACCTGAAAGTTTTGCCATTGTTCTTTAATTCTTTTAATACGCCTCTTTTGCTTCTCTCTTTGCCTATTGCATTCGTCCACCCCGCTAATAGCCCTATTGCTTTCAGATTTTTATTAAATTGGTTCAAAGACATAATTGGCAATAAATAGGTAGATTTCGTTTTGTATTTAAGCAAGATATCAATAGCAAAATCAGGCAACTTAACCCGTGTATCAGTAGCCGTTTTCATAGACCTATTGACAATATAGTATTTAGAGTCAATTATATTGAGATTTTTCTTTTTTAAGACCAGCAAATCCGAGAAACGCAGACCGACCGTGCAGCCAAAGACAAAGATATCTTTGGTTGTATGTAGATGATTGGGCAAAGAGGCTTCAAAATCAGCATCAGTTATTAAAAACTTAAGCTGACTCATACTTAAGACATTTACAGGTATCTCCTCCTTTCTGATATAAAAATCTTTGTAGAAAAGTCCAGTACTATATCCTTTCGCCTGATTAAGATAAATAAAAAAAGACCTTAAATTTTTAATTAAGACACCGACATAATTGTCTGTACAACCCTTCTGATAAAGGAAATTCGTAAAATTAAGGTAGAATTTTTTATAGTTTCTTTTTTCGATATCAAAGCAGCGCTTACTATACTTATAGTTCAGGTTAATCAAAAAAGCTTTACCGCTTAATTGTTCAAATTTTTCCAGGTTCATAAGCAGAGCCTTATAGGTATTAATCGTAGAGGGATTAACAATTTTCCCATTTTTCTGCAATCGCCTTCCCTTAGATGTCTCAATAATATATTTTGAATACAAAGAGGTAACTGACTGTAAATTGTTTGTTTTTGCCATGATGTAGTTTATGATATTTAGATCAAAACTAACTCAATCAAGCCTAAAACCGTCAATAGTAAAATTGTGCATGGCTGCATGCAAAACCTGTTTGCATATAAAACGTATTTAAAAATAAATTACCATAGCTTTGAACATGAAGGCCTTTAAAACATGTATAGGCGAATGACTAATTTCGCCTAAAAGCACCTATTAAGACTGGATTAATAGGTTTTGTAAACTTAGAAATAATAGAAATACAAGATATAATAAACTATTCAATTAAACCAATTGGCTATTCGCAAAATAAATGAAGCTAAAAAACTTTATAAAGTTAGAAGCATGAAATTTATTTGTATTAGGTAATCAATAAAAATTCACTAAGTAAAGCGTAGAGTTTGGGAAACATCTATAAAAATTACAAATAGTTCACTTTGATTATTACTGAATATTAATAAAATTTGTATCTTTATTAACATTTATTTTAAATCTCGTAAATCTATTAAATCTAGAATCACAATAAAATGCATCCATAATGCTGTCTCCCTCCAAAAATTCTTTTACTAAAAATTCTTTCTGAAGTTTTATAAAGCCACTTGAATCAATATAGAACTTTCTATATTCTTCATGCTGATCAAATTCAATTTGGAACTCTTCAATGTTATTTTTTAGAATAATATATCTTACACCTGGATTGATGTCATTAAATTTAATTACAATATCAACATTTGATAAAGCTGACGCTGTTGAAATTAAATAAACAATCATCAATATAAAAAATAAATTACTTTTTAACATAAGTATCAACTGTAATTTCTTTGCCTAAATTTTCACTTTTCACGACATATCTCTTCTTTTTCTCACTGTTTTCTTCATACTCCTCTTCAACTCTTGTAAGTTTGTAAAAACTCCCCTCAGTAACAAATTTTCCATCTGATGTACCTGGCGTTTTTTGTGCCATACTTCCACTACAACCAATTATTGAGACTCCTGTTTCAAGGTAGAGATTGTATGCAATACTATTTTCTGATGCAATAACTTCATTAGTTGCATTAACATCAATAGTATTACATGCATTCAAGAATATTTGTGCATCATCTGCAAATTTGATTTTCCCTTCCTTCATTTTAGTTTTTAAATCACTAATTGTTGCAAATCCTTCATTTCTTGTCGTTTTATCTACGTTATCAGTATAAAAACCTGCATTGTTTTTCATGAACAATCCACCTGCCTTCCCAGATTCTCCAGCATGCCCGAAGAAATAAATACTTTTAATTGGCCCATGCTTAGTAGTTTCTGTCTCTATAGCTTGCAATAATTCTTTTCCTGAAGAAATTTGTGATGTTGAATATCCATTATTTTTATTTAATCTCAATGTTTGCTTTTTGAACAAAAGAATATGTAATTTGGTGTAATGTGTTCTTCCAGGCATATTCTTTTTTGTCTTTGGATCTTTTTTGTAAAGCTGATCATCAGGTACATATCCCGACAATGCTAGTTTTTCCAATCCTTCAAGTTCTATACATCTTATTAGATCATTTTCGCAAAAAGTGTAAGAACTATTTGAAGGAAAATCAAAAGATAATGGATCAATACTTAAAAATCTACCTAATCGTGAATCTTGTATCCTAAATTTAAAAGAGAAATAATTTCCATTACCATCTATTTCATCATCTTTCTCTTGATTATTAAACCCAAATCTATACCCTCTATTGGCATCACTCCAGGTCCGATTTGGGAGTGAACTCCCGAATGGAGGGTAGTATGGACAGTGGGGTAGAGTCATAAAACAAATTTATATTAAATTCACAGAAATTTAATAACTTCAATCTTTATTTGAACTTGAGAAAAATTAATTTATAATTCCAATGAAGTAAAGGTCTGTAATAAATTTTTCAATAATTGCTATATGGTTTACACCCAAGTTCTATTGATTTATAATTTGAATATTTAAGTCTATTATAATTTTGAAATAAATTTGATTCACTTGACCATTTATTTAGTAAAATGATGCATTTGTTTTTTATGCTAAAAGAATAAAGATATGAATTATAATTTGAGTAATCCGAATTTAAATAAATTTGCTCTAATGTAAGAGTCTTATTTTTACTAGAAATATAAAATTGACCCTCACCAATAAATCTGGATTCTAAATCGACAATAACAGGGTTAGGATCAAACCAATACTCTTTGTATGTGCCATCCCTAAAAAATTTGTAAATTGTTATATACTTATTTTTACTTTTAGCGTCTATTTCTCGAATATAGTATCCAACTGTATCGATACCAATCTGATTTATTATTGACATCCTTGAATAATATAATTTCTTATCTTTTGTAAGAGACTTTTTCCTGTAAACTTTATTGATTGTTTCCCACATAGATTTATTGTGATACATTTCATTTCTGCAAAATTCATTTTGCGTACAGATTTTATTATACAGATTAGAATCTAAAGAAAAATACAGTAATTTTAATTCAGAGTAATCTAATGAATCTAATAATGTTTCAAAACAATCAATCTCACCATGCGATGTTGACCTATTTAAATAACAGTTGCATGCAAAACACTCTGATTCAAAAAAAGCATTGACAGAATTATTTTTAATAGCTAATCTAGTCAATCTTAGGTTTTTTTCAAATATCCCATCTGTCCTTATTTCTGTTTTATTATTTGTTGGTCTAATTGTACAATTTTTAATTTTAAATATACTTGACTGATGACAAGATATTAAAATCAAAATAAGTCCAAAATGAAATTTCAATGAATCTTTCATTACTATTTTTTATCTTTTATCACAAGTTATTTGATTCCCATTCACATCTTTTTTAAATGCATGAATCCATCGAACTTCGTTAATATTACTACATGCATTCTCGACTTCTTTAAAAAACTCATTATCATGATCATTAATGATTTTATCTTCTTTTTTGAATAAATCTAAAAGATCCGTTCTTACTTTTGTATCTATAACTTCCTTTTCTTTTAATATTGGGCCTAATTTATAATTTTTCAAATCATTAAGACCTGCTATACACATATTTTTCGCAACTTCATCTGGGTTAGTTAAAAATTTCTCTTGTATTTTTTTTAATTCATCATCATACCAAGAATTGATTTCTTTTTCCTTTTTTTCTAATTCAGAATTTATTTTAGTGAAAATTTCATCTAATCTACCTGTATATAGAACATTATTATAGGTATACTTATAGTCATTCTTTTTTGCGATTTGATCGTAACGCTTTACATGTTCATCTTCATGATGTTCAATCATATTTCCTAAATCATAATCTGCGTTTCCTTCCCAAGAATACTTATGATTTGCAACTAAAAATTGTTGATATTGAAAACTATATTGTTTTGTTAAATCTACAACAAAATTATAGCCACCAGTTTCATTCTTCACAAAATCAAAATCGCATTTTATTTTTGCCACATCCTCTAGGCATTTAATAACAGGACCATCATATTTAGGATTTTTTACATTATCTGTATTCACAATTATATCTCTTCCATCAATATCTGTAAAATAAATTGGGCAATCCAAAGAAAATGAATATGGTGTAGCATCTACATACTTCTTCATCAATGGATCCAAACTCAACCATCTCCCCAACCTACCATCATAAATCCTTGCTCCAAAATCGAAATTATCACGAGCTGTTTCGGAGTCTTTTTCCTTCCCATTAAACCCAAATCTATACCCTCTATTGCCATCATTCCAGGTCCGATTTGGGAGTGAACTCCCGAATGGAGGGTAATATGGAGGTTGGGGTTTAGACATAATTTTAAAAAGGTACTAATTGAAGTTTATGGTTAAATTTTTTTAAGTATTTGATCAGATGATATTTTTGAGAATTTAAATATTTAAGATTACCAAACAGTATCAATAATTTTAACAGGCCACATTGTAGAATCTGTATTTTTAATATATATCCCTTGAATCTTCAATGAATCATAAAATATTAGATATCGTTTAAATAGAAACTTCGTAGATAAATCTGTAAGCATTCCGTTTGAATAACAAAATGTTGAGTTTTTTTTAATAATGCATGTATCCAAGACTAAAGAATAGGTGCTATATTTATTCATCAAGTTATTCGATTTGTTTTCTACAGAATTAACAGTGAAACCTTGGAATAATTTGCAAGAATTAAACAAAATCAACACAATGACCATTCCAATAATATTTATTTTATTTGAACTAATTGTCATGATTTATCTAGTTTAAATTAGAAATAAAAAATACACTGTCTGATTTTTTAGATTCTACTTCCATCCAACCTAGCCCTGAGCCACCTGTCTTTTTTGTGATTGTTGCATTATTCTCTTGAACTGATAGACCTTTGTATCCTCTTTTGTAATATGGGTTTTCCCAATCATCTCCATTTATTCCATTTTTTTTTCGATATTCTCTTCTAAAATTAATCTCTGAGTTTATCGGTTTGTTTTTACTTGTTTTTTGAAACCTCTCTGGAATTTTCAGGTCTAAACTAATTTGTTCTGGATCATTGTGATAGACTTCATGCGTAGAAATAGCGCCTAAAGCTTCATCATACGTAGCTCCCTCGAATCTATTGCCAGAACCTTCTTTTATAATTGATTCAATTTTCTTACTAAAAATAACAACATCTATTTCTTTATATTGTCCGTTTTCGTTTAATGTACTGCCATGTGGTGTTGTTTCAGCGTACCTATCATTGGGTTCATTTTCATAATCCACCCTTATATGAACTATTGTATTTGCATTAATCCATTTGTTAAAAGAGGATTCTCCAAACGGCGTATTAAGCATGGCATTTCCAATTTTGACAATATCTGAAGTTGCATTTGCACTCCAAGTAATAGAGCCATCTTGATTTTTTGTGTAGCTAACTTTATTGCCATCGCTACCTACTACCCAAAAACCTTGGCGATCCCCATAACTTATAGGCGCGTTTAATGCAAAATTATATGTTGAAAATGATGAATACTCTTTATAATAACTATCCAAACTCAACCATCTTCCCAATCTGCCATCATAAATCCTCGCTCCAAAATCGAAATTATCTGATGCTGTTTCAGAATCTTTTTCCTTCCCATTGAACCCAAATCTATATCCTCTATTGCCATCACTCCAGGACCGATTTGGGAGTGAACTCCCGAATGGAGGGTAATGTGGTGGTTGGGATTGGTGCATAAACAAAGGTTAAATTTTAAGAACCAAATAAAAAGACATTATTAAAGTAATTCATCATTGTGTTTGTTTTGAATTATAATACCAAAGTTTGCTTATTAAGGTTCTGATAGTTATAAAATTATTTGCTTTAACATTTATTTTTATAGAACTTTTCAATAAGTTTTTTAATAATAATATTCAATGCAAATGCCTGAATTAATTGAGTAATACATATAATTAGAATAAATTGAAACTTTGATAAATGAAATTTTTGTA
>JAIXYV010000047.1 GCA_027490055.1 Bacteroidota bacterium
AAGGCTGGTGGGTGGTGAGGTGGCCTGTGACTTGGTAGCCCGGCGGGCAAATAGTGGGTATTGGTCTTGCAGACATAGTTCGGGAGGCTTATTTGGTCGGTGGTGCCAAGTTGGTAGTTAGGGGCGGATGGCTATCTGGGCAAGCACTTTGCCTTTGGGCCATGGTCGCTCCTTACCCACCAGTTTGAGAATACAAATGTTACCAGAATTACACAACCCTACCAGACCAATCTGGACAACGAATGCATACCAATTTGACAAGGGTCTTGCTTGCCCTCCTAGGCCATAGAGGATGGTGCTAGCAGATGCCTAACAGATCCCACCATTGGAACGATGATGGTATTTGCCCTGCCCATAATGCCCATTATTACCGCTTTGGCGATACCACCTACCTACGCCTACCGATTAGTGGCGGTTGCGGCACCCTGTACTGGACGGGATTTAACAAGGAGGTGCCATTCCGTTGATAGCAAGACCAGCGGCTAGGTTGTTGAGGGGGGGAAGTTGGGGGGTGTTTGCATAGGTAGCGGGGGACCATTTTGTTGGGTTCAACAAAATGATCGGGGGGGGGCTATATGGCCCTAGTGAAGGGTTGAATGTGGCCTTGGGTAAATTTGGCTAAGTTGGTCTATATTGGGGTCCTAGTTTTTAGCAACACCTTAAGGTAGAACAGTAGGCATGACAGCAAATTCCATCATAACAGCATATCAGGCTAAGTACATCGCAAATGAGCTAACCCTAACGCTTCCATCTAGCAGCAATGACAGACTAACTGCAGCCTTGATGGACGCACAGGTTGACCTCAATCCACACCAAGTTGATGCTGCTTTGTTTGCCTTTCGGTCACCATTGTCAAAAGGTGCGATCTTAGCAGACGAGGTCGGCCTTGGCAAAACGATTGAAGCCGGCATACTCTTGGCACAGCTTTGGGCCGAAAAGAAGCGAAGGCTGTTAGTGATTTGCCCTGCCAACTTGCGCAAGCAATGGAGCCAAGAGCTACAAGACAAGTTTTATTTACCAAGTAGGATCTTAGAGGCAAAGTCGTTTAATGCACTTGTAGCAAGTAACAAACGAAAGCCTTTTGAGCGCAACGAGATTGTTATAATCAGCTATCAATTTGCGGCCAGAAAGTACCAAGACCTCATGCTGGTGGATTGGGATCTTGCAGTTATTGACGAAGCACATAGACTCCGTAACTCATACAAACCGAACAATAAAATTGGCAATGCGCTTAAGCTAGGGCTAAGGGCAACACGGAAGGTATTACTAACCGCAACGCCGCTCCAAAACTCGCTCATGGAGTTGTATGGATTGGTAGGTATCATAGATGATAAGGTATTTGGGGATGAAAAAACCTTTCAAAAACAATTTATCAGAGGCAAAGACAATGAAGGCCTTGAAGACCTTAGATCACGGCTAGAACCAATATGCATTCGCAATTTAAGAAGGCAAGTACAAGCCTACATCAAGTACACCAAACGCAAGCCAGTAACAATTAATTTCAAACCTACTGCAGCAGAGCAATACTTGTATGATTTGGTCGCTGAGTATCTACAGCGCGATGTACTATATGCCCTACCAAAGAGCCAAAGACACTTCACAGGGATGATCCTGAGGAAGTTGATGGCATCTTCTTCTTTTGCGCTGGCTGGTACCCTTACCAAGATCATTAACAGACTTGAAGCAGACATCAAGCAATATGAGCGTACCCAAAAACTGGAAGAACTGGCTAGCGAATATGAGCTCTTTGACGAACTTGAAGAAGATTGGGATGAAGATGATGACGAAAGCCTAGACAATGGCCAGCTGTCGGAGGAGGATGTTGTCAACATAAGGGCAGAGATCGATGAGCTCAAAATGTTTAGAGACCAAGCACAGCAAATACATGCTAATGCTAAGGGGAATAAACTACTGGAAGCTATTAGGACGGGAATTGATAACATGCAGCCAGAAGCTGCAAAAAAGGCAATTATTTTTACCGAGTCCACCAGAACCCAACTGTACTTAAAGGAAATCTTGAGTGCACACTTCCCGGATGGCATCGTCTTGTTTAATGGATCAAATAACGACCCAGACAGTCAGGCTATCTACCTAAGTTGGTTAGATAGGTATAAGGGTACGGACATGATAACCGGATCCCCAAGTGCTGATAAACGTGCAGCCTTGGTGGAGTATTTTAGGGAATCAGCCACGATCATGATTGCTACTGAGGCTGCTGCCGAAGGTATCAACCTTCAGTTCTGCTCGTTGGTCATTAACTATGACCTGCCTTGGAACCCACAACGTATTGAGCAAAGGATAGGCCGTTGCCATAGGTACGGTCAGAAGTATGATGTTGTTGTGGTCAATTTCGTGAACATTGACAATGCCGCCGATGTAAGGGTTTTCCAACTCCTCGAACAAAAATTCAAACTTTTTGATGGCGTTTTTGGTGCCAGTGATGAGGTGCTAGGTGCCATTGAGAGCGGCGTGGACTTCGAAAAGCGCATAGCTGAAATTTACCGCAACTGCAGATCTAGGGCTGAAATTGACAGTGAGTTTGATGCCTTGCAAAAAGAGTATGCCGACATCATTGACGCACAACTGCAAAGGACCAGGGATCAGCTTTTCGAAAACCTTGATCAGGAAGTGATCGACAGGCTAAGGCTGAGGGAAGGCGAAAGCCGCGAATCACTTAGTAGGTACGAACGACTGTTATGGGAAATCACCAAGTACCGCCTAAAGGACCATGCCGAATTCGCGGATGCCACACTGAGTTTTATGTTACGGCAAAGACCTTTTACAGAGGGACACTATGACACTGATGTCTGGTACAAGATCGGCAAAGAAACAACTGGCGCTATCAAACATCGGCTCAATGGCGAGCTAGCACAACTTATCCTCAAAGACCTACTAAATCAGGACCTACCAGAGGCAGAACTAGTTTTTGACCTCAGTGGGCATAAAAGCCGTGTCAATGATCTGGATCCGCTCTTAGATGAATCTGGTTGGCTAATGGTCGGGAGGTTAAGCGTTTCATCGTTCGAACAATCAGACTACCTAGTGCTCGCTGGCCAGACTGCGGGAGGGGAAGCCATAACTGAGCAGCAGGCCCAAAAAATGCTTGCACTTAGGGCCACAGTGGTAAAGTCAACACAAGTGGTACCAATAAAGGATACCCAAGCGTTGATCAGCGAGAAGGTGGACGCCATATTGGCCCGAGTCAAACAGAACGACATCGATTGGTATATCAAAGAGGATGAAAAGCTAGACAAGTGGGCTGATGACCGCAAAAATGCCCTCTCAAAGGCAATCGAAGATGCCAAAAGCAGGGTACAGGAGCTAAAACGTGAGTCGCGTAGCCATGGTGACTTAGCGATTATGTTCTCCTATCAGGAGAAAATCAAGGAACAAGATGCACGTATTGGAAAGATGCGACGGGAAATTGACGCACTTGAAGACCAGATTGACAAAGAAAGGGACGCCTTTATGGCCGAAATCAAACAACGGATGGGCCTAAGCCATGAGCTTAAGCCGGTCTTTACCATCAGGTGGCACCTGACCTAAAACTTTGGATTGCCGAACCTGATTTTCGGCTATTATGTGCTTTATTTGACCTCTTATCCCAATATTCCAGCTTAGCCGCTCTTCCAAACCATGGCCACCAACTACGACAAACTGATTGCAACCCTTCGTGAGGTATTTATGCTGGACAAAGCCGAGCTTGACTTTGGTATTTACCGCATCATGAACCAGAAAAGGGTCGAGATCGAGCAGTTTTTGGAGCAGGAACTAGTACCCCAAGTTAAGGACCTATTAGGGCAAACAGTCAACGAAGGGCTAGAGGAAAAAAAGAATGCTCTAAAAAAGCTATATACCAACCTACAAGAGGCTGGTGTTGAGCCTGAAGCAAGCCCAAAATACACATCACTACAGCAAGAAATACTGGCCTATGGCAACCCAGAGGCTACCGAAAATGAGGTCTTTAGCCACTTGACGACCTTCTTTAGGCGGTATTATGACAACGGCGATTTTATCTCACAGCGACGCTACAAAAAGGATGTCTATGCCATCCCTTATGAGGGGGAAGAGGTAAAGCTACATTGGGCTAATGCAGATCAGTATTACATCAAGACCAGCGAGTACCTTAAAAACTATGGCTTTAAGCTTGACAATGGCAAACGTGTCCAGTTTGTCCTGACTGAGGCCAGCACTGAACAAAACAATAACAAAACACAAGGAGATAAAGAGAGGCGTTTCGCACTGGACAAGGACGTTCCCTTTCGTGAAGATGATGATAACACCCTAAGCATTCTGTTTACCTATGAACCATTAGATAAGAAGATAAAGCAGAAAGACCTGAACGAGGATGCTGTACAGGCATTACTCGTGGCGGCCAACGACATGCTGCTGGAAATGCGCCAAGCAGAAACCCTACCTGCCGAATGGCGAAACGAACTAGCCAAACAATACAAAACCAAAACCAAAAAAGAGGGCTCAAAGGATGTATCTGTAAGCTGGCTAGAGTACCACATCACTCAGTACACTGCCCGCAACACATTTGACTACTTTATACACAAGGACCTTGGTAGTTTCCTGACACGTGAGCTGGACTTCTATATCAAGAACGAAGTGCTCTACCTAGATGACATTAGCACCCTTAACACGCAGGACTATACCAAAACGCTGAGCAAACTAAGGGCGATCAAGGCTGTTGGGGGTAAGATCATCACCTTTTTGGCCCAGCTGGAGGACTTCCAGAAAAAGTTATGGCTGAAAAAGAAGTTTGTCGTTGAGAGCAATTATTGCATCACGCTCGACCGTATTGATGCAAAACACTATGCTGAAATAGCCAAAAACAAAGCGCAACGCGAAGAATGGGTGCGGCTATTTGCTATTGACGAAATAAAGGCCGGTGCACCAACTGTTGACCAACCCACAAGCAGCCCAGCCTACTCCGAGCCCTTGACAGTTGACTTTTTGAAGGCTAACCCCTACCTATTACTTGATACTGCATTTTTTTCGGAAGAGTTTAAGGAGACATTGCTGGGTGAAATTGAAGAACTTGATGCCAAAACGGATGGTTTGATGGTGAATAGCGAGAATTTTCAAGCACTTAATTTTTTAATTTCCAGCTACACTGGTTGTTTAGACCTTGTATATATCGATCCCCCCTACAATACAGACGGCGATGGATTTGTCTATAAAGACTCTTTCCGACATAGCACTTGGCTATCAATGATGTCGGACAGACTTCGATTGGCTAAAGAAACAATGAAATTAGGGGCTTCAATATTTTCAAGTATTGATAATAGAGAACAAGAGCGATTAAAAATCACCATGAGCGAAATCTTCGACGAAGAAAACTTCGTCGAAACATTCCTTTGGACGAAAACAGAAACCCCACCATCCTTGAGCAACAAGTCGCGAAAAACAGTTGAATATGTTCATTGTTTTGAGAAACAGAAATCTAATTCAGAGTACACCGGTCCGCTCTTAGATAATGGTACTGCACCCCTAATAAATGATGGAAACACCTTCAGAAGTCTCAAGTTTCCAAAGGGTACAATCAGGTTTAGTATTCCTGATGATGAATACACTGGTGAAATGGATAAAGTCACAGTAGAATCAAATCTGATCGTCAAGGACGGTTTAAATATACACGATACAATCATTAGTGGCAATTTCAAGTGGACGCAAGACTTTTTAGACGAAGAAGTAAAAAGTGGCACCTATTTCCTTGTAAAAACAAGAATGTTTTCCATACGATTTCAACGCCCTGATACTGGAAAGCACAAAGCTCCAAATAACAATCTTGATCCTTCGCTAAACAAAACCGTTGGTGTTGGTACTAATGAGGATAGTAGTTCTGAGTTGTCAAATATTGGCATAACAGGCTTTTCATTCCCCAAACCTGTGAGTCTTATACAAACAATTGTTTCAATGACAACCCTTTTAAACAACAAAGCCAAATTATTAGATTTTTACGCAGGTTCAGGAACAACAGGCCATGCAGTAATCAATCTTAACAGAGATGGTGGTAGCCGCAAATACATCCTGGTCGAAATGGGGAGTTACTTTGATACCGTTACCAAACCCAGGATCCAGAAAGTAGTCTATAGCAAAGACTGGAAGGATGGTAAACCAGTCGATCCCAAAACAGGTATATCACACATGTTTAAGTATATGCGGCTAGAAAGTTATGAGGATACCCTCAATAACCTCGAGCTGCAACGGACGGATGATCAAAAACTAGCGCTGCAGAATAGCTCCGCATTCAAAGAGGGCTATATGTTGCAATACATGCTGGACGTCGAGTCGCAAGGCAGTTTGCTTAACCTCGATTGGTTCCTTAATCCGTTTGAGGTCTATCTCAACATCACCCAGCACAACGAGACGCACCCCTCCAAGATAGACCTCGCTGAAACCTTTAACTACCTAATCGGTCTGACGGTCTGTAGTCAATATGCCACCACCAGCAAGGGCTGCAAGTACAAAGTAGTCACGGGTACTAGTCCTGATGGTGAAAAGGTCTTGGTTGTTTGGCGGAATGTAACAGCACATACTACACCTCAGGAGTCCAATAACGCCCTAAATGAGTATCTCGAGCGCAGTGCCTACAATCCGCTGGACACGGAATATGACGTGATCTACGTCAATGGCGACAACAATGTTGAGAACCTCAAAACTGGCGAAGAACGCTGGAAAGTTAGGCTAATCGAACACGTATTTTCTACCCTTATGTTTAGCTAAATACGACAACAATGGCCAAGAAAATAACCACAAAGGCTCTGCAAATGCGCCTAGCTGACCACCTAGTGCTCAACAAGTATATCCTGGACCTTTTTGGTTGTAAAGATCTGCAGGCCCTGAGCGAGAACCTACGTGACCCAGTCCTTGAAGGTTGGGACGATGACGGCGTTTCGCACATGTACCACCAGTTGGTCATGAAGTTATATGGCAGTAAAGACCTCCCTGCCAGTCTTCTGCTGGCCTATGATCAAAACATAGCAAGCCATACCCAGCAAATCTCCAAAAAACGTAATGAGCCCATAACTTGGAAGTATTTTCAGTACTTAGCCTTGCTCTTTACGGAAATCTATCTAGACAAATATTTCAGCAATCCTGAGGCTTTAATCGCTGCGCTCAATAAACATAAAAATACTGGTCGGCTCAATCAGGTGGTTTCTGATTACGAGGCATCTGATCTCAATATCCTAGCCTATTGGAATGCGACAGGAAGTGGCAAAACATTGCTAATGCATATCAATATCCTGCAATACCAGCATTACCTACAGCTGCATGGACAAGGGCGGAACCTCAACCTGATTGTTGTCCTGACCCCCAATGATGGACTTAGCCAACAACATTATAGCGAGCTCAGAGCTAGTGGTTTTAGTGCTGAGCTTTTTAGTAAGTCATCTGGTAGTTTGTTCAAGGGTACAAAGATCGAGATCATAGACATCCATAAACTCGAAGAAACGTCAGGCAACAAAACAGTAGCCATTGGCTCATTCGAAGGCAACAACCTAGTCCTTGTTGACGAAGGCCACAGAGGTAGCGGGGGGGACGTCTGGAAGGAAAAACGTAATCGACTTTGTGCAGGGGGCTTTTCGTTTGAGTACTCGGCCACTTTTGGCCAAGCGGTGGCTGCCCAGAGTGATAAAAAGAAGAACCTTGCATTACTAAACGAGTACGCCAAGGCAACCATTTTTGATTACTCATACAAGTACTTTTATGCCGATGGCTATGGCAAAGATTATCAGGTCCTGAACATCAATGATGTCTGGAACGCAGAGTTTACAAACTTATATCTAACGGCCTGCTTATTGGCGTTCTATGAGCAAATAAATGTTTATGGTCATAATCGGCTAGCTATATCTCCATTCCAGATTGAAAAACCTCTTGCCATTTTTGTAGGCAAAAGTGTAACTGCCACTCAAACAAAGGATTTTAAGGAACAGGCCTCGGATGTGGTCTTGATATTACAATTCTTGTCAGCGTTTGTCAAAAACCAAGGAGGTAGCACGGTTGAAAATCTAGGTCGTTTACTCAACGGGACGGATGGCCTTACTGACAAACAGGGTAAAAACATTTTCAGAAACTCATTTCTATTCCTTCGAAAGCAGCAACTAGATGCCGCCACCTTGTTTAACCATATTCTTCGTGCAGTCTTCAATTCGCAAACGCCTGGAGCTATACTTCACCTTGACAACCTTAAGGGCCAGGATGGCGAAATAGGTGTACGTGTTGGTGATGCTGATTACTTTGGTGTGATTAACGTTGGAGATGGGAGTAAACTGCTTGAGCTATGCAAGGAAAAACGCATCGACACCAATACCAAAGACTTCACTAGCTCATTGTTCCGGAATATAAATAAGGGCGATAGCAAAGTCACAGTTTTGATTGGTTCCAAAAAGTTTTCTGAAGGCTGGAGTAGCTGGCGCGTCAGTACCATGGGTCTCATGAATATAGGCCAAGGTGAAGGCTCAGAGATCATACAGCTATTTGGGCGTGGGGTACGGCTGAAGGGCTACAAAACAAGCCTCAAACGGTCCTCTGCGCTTGATTACTCTATCAAACCAGCTGATATACCTGAATACCTGCCGCTACTTGAAACTTTGAATATTTTCGGTATCAAGGCCGATTATATGCAAAAATTTAAGGAGTACCTCGAAGAAGAAGGGCTTAACCCCGATAAGAATACGGTGGACTTCACGTTCAAAGTAATGCCTACGATCACCGACCTAGGCTCTAAACAATTGAAGTATGTAAAGGTCAAAGAGGGCTTCAATTTCAAGAAAGCAGAGGTCATCTCCGATATTTCATGGAATAAATATGGTCAAGTTTTGGTTGACTGGTATCCCAAAGTTGATATCCTAAATAGTGCCTTTCAATTAAAACCGAAAGATGGTCCTAATGCCACCCCGTTCGAAGAGAACAAACTACAACCAGAGCACTTAGCCTTTTTTGATTGGGACAAGCTATTTTTTGACCTAGAAAGGCACAAAGCCGAACGGAGTTGGTATAACTTAACGCTGAGCAAAGAGGCCATCAAGTACGCACTTACCTCAGATACAAGTTGGTACATCTTGCGCATACCAGCTGCCGTGCTTACTTTCACCCAATTTGAGCGGGTACGCATGTGGCAAGAGATCGGTACCGCCCTGATGAAAGGATACATTGACCGGGTGTACAACCACCATAAAGCTGCCTACTATTCAAAACATGTGGAGCTTGTTGTCCTTGACAATACACACCCCAATTTTATTGAGGAATACCAACTTCAGGTCAAGGAATCTGAGAAAGGAATTATTGATAAAATTTTAGAACTACAGCGACATATCGCAGCTGGCCACCTAAGTGACTTTGCGCTGAAGAAAAATCAATTTGAGTACTTGGTTAGTCAACACCATTTGTACTACCCGCTTTTTTACATGAACCACAAGGAGTTTGCAGAAATTGTCCAGATCAAACCTACCCAACTGAACAAAGGTGAGCGGGACCTTATAGCTGACCTCGGGGCTTTCTACACTGCCAACAATAGTTTCTTTGAGTCTAAAGAAGTCTATTTACTCCGCAACTCAAGTAAAAAAGGTATCGGCTTCTTTGAGGCAAATAATTTCTATCCTGACTTTATTTTATGGCTAGTTGACGGTGATACACAGCATGTGATATTCATCGATCCTAAGGGGTTACGTCAGGTTAATGGATTTGATAATCCTAAACTTAAGTTCAACGAAACCATCAGGACAGTTATCCAACCACGGATTAAGGACAATGGTGTGGAGCTACATTCTTTTATTGTGTCTAATACACCATTTAAAGATGTCAAGCATTGGCATAATGGGCAGGTCAGCATCGAGGACTTTAATCGGAGAGGGGTATTCTTTCAGGAAAACCAAAAATTACTATACATTAATGCAATGTTTGACTTGGCTATGTCTGCTACCAAAGTCAAGTCCTGATTACCGCCTCCTAACCGCCAAAACCACCCCCAACACCCCCAACACCCCCAACGCCAACCACACCACCCAATCTCCAAAGCGGGCATAGAGCGTGAGGTCCGTGGCGGGGTGCTGGCTCACTTGCCCTACTAGGACGGTGCGCTCGTCATATGCAGAGTGGTCTAGCAGGTCGCCTCGCTCGTTGATGAAGCCAGAGATGCCGGTGTTGGCACTGCGGGCAATCATGCGGCCGCTTTCGATGGCGCGGAGGCTGGCATAGGCCAAATGCTGGCGGTGCCCATTGGTGCGGCCCCACCAAGCATCGTTGGTAATGATGCCGATATAGGTCCCCCCACTGCGGGTGAAGCCACTACAAAAATCGCCATAGATGCTCTCATAACAGATGACGGGCGACACGGCCACCCCTGGGGCTAGGCCAGTGTCTGCAAACACCGCTCGGTTAGGCTGTTTGCCAAGGCTGCCAACCGTCCCCCCAAGGTCAATGGCCAAGGAGCCTAGCATGTTCAGCACCTGTGGGTAGGGCAGCTGCTCGACCCCGGGTACCAGTTTGCTTTTATGGTATAGCTCGGCAGGGCCCTTGGCAGACAGGTGCAGGGCCGTGTTGAAGACATCGGGCTCAGCAGGTTTGCCATCTGGGCCGAGGGTGCCAGCAGGTTGGTGTTTGTAGGTATTGATGCCGGCCACCAGTTGGATGTGTGGGTGGCGGGCCAACCATTGCCGTAGTAGGCGGACGATATCAGCCTGTTCGGTATGGTCCTCATCAATCATGATGGGGTACGGAATGGAGGTTTCGGGCCAGAGAACAAAGCGGGTCTGGGCCGTAATCTTCGTTTCCGACTGTTGGCACATAAGGGCCACTTGCTGGCGGGCACCCTCAAATCCACCTGTATATTTTTCGGTATAGGGATCCACATTGGGCTGGACCACAAGCACCTCAGCAGTGGGCAAGTCGGGGTTGGTGCCGTTCTGGAAGTATAGCAGGACCGAAATCAGCATCGGAACGGGAATCCAGACCAAGGCCACGGTGCGAAACCGACGGGAAGATAGTTGTGGGTGCACCAAACCAGCCTTGACCAAGAGGGCATAAGCAATGATCCCGTTGCCGAGCCAGAGCCAAAGGCTGCCTCCTAGGGCCCCTGTAACGCTGTACCATTGGGCCAGGCTCAGGTTAAAGGCCAAGGAATTACCTAGGTTGAGCCATGACCAGCTGAGGTCCCAGTTGGCGTGGCCGTACTCGAACAAAACCTGGGCACAAGCAAAACCAACCAAGGCATATTCGGCACAGGTCCTTCGCTGCAAAAACCGAAACACCCACCATGGGCTGCACTGGAACAAGGCATTGAGCACAAAGGCAGCCGTGGCACCTTCGGCTGTGCTGTTCCAGATCCACCACGTTGTGACGATGTTCCAGAACAAGAGCGCTAGGTAAACCCTCGGCATCAGGCGGGCTTTGGGCTTGTGACCAATGTTGCTGAACCGCTCGGTATAGGCCATAAATAGCAGTGGCGCCGCACCAATCATGGCCCAGATAGCAGTAGGGCCGGCAGGGATTTGCATTGACTCGATGCCGATATAAGGCATAAAGGCTAGGCTATGGAATAGCACCAGCCACCCGATCGCCCACCAGATGCCAAATGGTTGTTGCAGGCGCGTGATTAGCCAATTGGCGATAGGGTTCAATAGCTTAGGACTGTAGCTGCTGCCCTCCGATGACGATAACGAATTCTCCTTTGACACCTTTTTGCGTATAATATGCCAGCACCGACTGGAGGGTGCCGTTGACGGTTTCTTCATAATACTTCGTGAGCTCGCGGCTGATGCTGCAAGGGCGATCAGGCCCCATCAGGTCGATCATCTGCTGCAGGGTCTTGAGTAACCGATGTGGCGACTCGTACAGGATCACGGTGCGATCCTCAGCCTGGATGCGGTTAAGCATGGTCTGGCGGCC
>JAIXYV010000014.1 GCA_027490055.1 Bacteroidota bacterium
ACCGATGGCAACTTCAGAGAAGGCAGAGTTAAATGGACCGAAACGGAAGATACCATCTCCAGAATACTGAAGCCTTATGTCGATCGCAGTGTGGTTATCACCCAAGGTTTCATTGGCAGGGACGAACAAAATAATACCACCACTTTAGGAAGAGAGGGCTCCGATTATTCAGCGGCAATCTTTGCGTATTGCCTGGATGCCAAAGATGTTACCATCTGGAAAGACGTGGCCGGTGTGATGAATGCCGATCCGAAAAAATTTGACAATGCCGTTAAACTGAATGCCATTAACTTTAATCAGGCCATCGAGTTAGCCTATTACGGGGCATCAGTTATTCACCCTAAAACCATACAACCGCTCAAAAGCAAAAACATCAATTTGTTTGTCAACTCTTTCATCAACATCAACGATGTCGGCACAGTCGTCAACAACGACGCTGCTCAACTATCTGATGAATGCTATATTGTTAAAGACCAGCAAACGCTTTTATCTATCTCTACTAAAAACTACTCCTTCATTGCCGAAGATAATCTAAGTCACATTTTCGAAGCATTTGCTAAATTTAAAGTGCGTATCAATGTGATGCAGAATTCTGCAATCAGTTTCTCGGCTTGCTGCGATACCAAAGAAGATAAAATAGAAGAACTAACAAAATTCCTTTCAGAAGAATACAGCGTAAGCAGCAAACAACACTGCACCCTGTTAACCGTTTATAATGGCGGCACAAGCATTCAATTACCTGGCATGTATAATAAGCAGCAAGTTTTGTTAAGACAGATGCTGGGACAAACTACGCAGTTAGTTCTAGAAGCTTAAATAAGTTCTTCCGTAAGGTGGGCAAAAGCTACTTTGTAGCCCGCAATGCCTAGTCCGACAATGGCGCCATTGCAAGCATCCCCCACTAAGTCGGCATGCCTGAAACTTTCCCTTTGATAAATATTTGAAATATGCACCGCAATGGTCGGAACAGCTACTGAACGAATAGCATCTGCTATCGCTATAGAAGTATGCGAATAGGCGCCTGGATTGATAATAATTCCTTGACAAACACCTTTAGATTGTTGAATGGCATCTACCAATTCAGCTTCTGAATTAGACTGAAAATAATCAATTGTGTAGTCGCTACCTAAAGCATTTAGCTGCTCTAGCAGTTGCTCTGAACTTGTATTACCATACTTCTCCGGCTCGCGTGTACCAAGCAAATTTAAATTGGGACCGTGTATGAGCAATACTTTATTCATTACTAGTCGCGTGAGTTTGACGCAATTCAACTTCTTCTATTCTGGCCTGTTTAACCGAACGAATGCTCAGTTCAAACCTATCGGTTAGTACAACTTCTTTTTCATCCGGAATATTACCATGAATGCTAATAATATAACCGCCTAAGGTTTCATAGTCACCTGTTGGAATATCCAGCTCATACGTTTCATTGAGGTACTCGATGGTATGTCTTCCACTAAATATAAAATGGTGTTCATCCAACTTAGTTTCCACTAATTCTTCAGTATCATACTCATCATCAATTTCACCGAAAATTTCTTCAATAATATCTTCAATAGTAATGATACCAGCAGTACCTCCAAACTCATCGACTACTACTGCCATACTTCTGCTTTTCTGAGTCATTTCCTTAAGCTGGTCGTGTAAACTACGACTTTCATTAGTGATCAGAATAGGCATTGTGGTGGCCTTAATACTGGATGGTTTTTTAAACATGTGCACCTGGTGGGCATACCCAACAATATTATCGATTGAATCGCGGTAAACCGGAATTTTTGAATGTCTTGACTCCAGAAATACCTGATAAAGTTCTTCAATATTCGAAGCCTCATCAATGGCTGTAATTTCTGTTCTCGGCACCATACAATCGCGCACCTTTAGAGAACCAAAATCCAGCGCATTTTTAAACATTTCAGTGCTCAGATTGGTATCGTTGTCGAGTTCTATCTGTCCAGTTTGAGAGATTAGATGATCGAGGTCGAGTCGACTAAACACTGGCTGTGAGGCTACCGTTTTTTCACCTGTCAGTAATTTAATAATTCCCTTGGATAAAAAAGTAATAAAAGCTACTACCGGCCAAAGCAAAAAATACGAAATATGAAACGGCAGGATTAACGTGTTTAATATGAAATCCGGATTTAAACGGAATAGTGCTTTAGGGAGGAATTCGGCCGTAATAAGCACCAGCAAAGTTGAGAGAATCGTGATTAGAACAAAGCGCCAGAAGGTATCAACGATATAGACAATCAGAAAATCATCGAGCAACTGACCACTGTAAATACCGTAAACAACTAAAGAGATATTGTTTCCAATAAGCGTAGTACTGATAAATCTGGACGGATCTTTCATGTACCAGGCCAGAATTTTGGCTGTCCAAACCCCTTGCTTGTTTTGAAGTTCTATTCGAAGTTTATTGGAAGAGATAAAGGCGATTTCAATGCCCGAAAAAAATGCCGAGCAGATGAGAGTGATTAAAATGACCAGAGGACCAGAATCCATGGAGTAAAATGATTTATTTACTGCAAATATACAAAACCGGTAGGTGTTTTTGCTAAAATCTTACTAAAATGCTGATTTATTGAGTTTTACATATACAAAAATGAGCTTAAACCCTTTACCGTTAAAAAACCGTCCTTTATCGTATACACAGCAACCTTCACAGAACAACAAGATACAAATGCTTGATTTTCAAACATTCTCAAAAAAACAAAAATATTTTCAAACAAATATTGTTAAAATCAATTAATTGAGTTTAATTTAGCAGTCGATTTTGAAAATCTTATGAACTCAAGAATTACCAGATTACTTTGTCTTTTTGTCCTTGCAATTGCGCCTTTTCAGGCGAATTCACAGGAACTTTCAACATTAGGAAAGACATTTTGGCTTACCTTTATGGAAAACTTTGGTGGTACGGGCGGTTGCAGTGACAACACAGCGCCTCAACTGAAGATCGTTATAAGTTGTACCAAAGCAACAACAGGTACCGTAAAAAACTCTATCACAGGTGTTACTATGCCATTCTCTATTGGCGCAGGCGGTGGTGTTGACACAGTGCTTGTTCCAATTAGTCAGGGTTATGTTATTGGCTCTGAAGGTTCTTCAACTCGTAACAGAGGACTTATTGTACAGTCAAATGACACTGTCTCTGTATCTGCTCAGAATACAAAAAACTTCTCATGTGATGCCAGTTTGATTTACCCAATTGAAGCATTGGGTGTCGACTATAGAATCATCTCTCATATGGGCGACCAATCAGGAAATAACGCTTGTTACCGTTCATGTTTTTCTATTGTTGCGACAGAGAATAATACAGTAATTGACATAACACCAACATGTGCAACTAATGGCGGCAATCCTGCCAATACCATGTTCACTGTAACGCTTCAGAAAGGTGAAACCTACATGGTAAAAGCCAATACCAACAAACTCGACCTTAGTGGCACCTTGGTTCAGGCAAGAGATTGTAAAAAAATTGCCGTATTCGGTGGCGCAACAAGAGCGTCTGTTCTTAATGGCGCTAATAATTCTTGCGGCGCATCATATGACCATCTTTACGAACAATTGATGCCTATCAATATGTGGGGTAAAAGGTTCATTTGTATCCCTACTATCTATGCTAAAGGCAAACAAAGAAGAGCGGATATGCTGCGTGTGGTTACAAGTTTAAACTCTACCACCATTCGTGTAAATGGCAGACTGAAAGTATTGTCTACCGCTGGTATGTCTGACACGTTTTTCATTACTTCAAACGCTCTAATTTTATCAAATAAACCTATCGCTGTTTGCCAATATGGTCAATCTGAAGACTGTGACAAAATCTTTGGTGGTTCAGATACCGACCCAATGCAAATGTGGGTACCGCCTATTGAGCAATCATTAAAAAGCTTGTCTTTCGTTTGCGAAAACGCTCAAACCATCAATAAGTTTTTCTTAAATGTTATTGTCAAAACATCTACCAGAAGTTCATTTAGATTGGACAATGCCGTACCAAGCGCCACCTGGAATCTGGTAACTAAAGACACGAGTTATTCATTCATTCAGCAAGACGGCTTAGCACAAGGCAAACACACTATTTATTCACCTTATGGCTTCTCTGCAATTCTTTATGCATACGGCGACCACGGATCTTATGGCTTTAACGCTGGATCATCAATCAAACCTTTGAGTTTTTATACTTTGATCAATGGTAAAAGTAGTGCCGACCTGGAATCTGATAGTGCTTTTTACAGCGTATGTCAAGGCGCTACCATTCCTTTTGATGCTGGTGGATCTAATACCACTGGTGTGTCATGGAAATGGCTGATTAAAGAAGGTTCAACAACGACCGTCAAAACTGTTAAGTCGTTTACCAAAGCTTTTAACGATACCGGAAAATTCAGTGTAATTCTTATTGCTCAGCGCCCAACCAATGGTACTTGCAATGGCTTAACCAGTATAGATGATACCATCCCTACAGAAGTAAGAGTATACAAAAAACCTTCTATAAAACTAATGAAGGATACAACTATCTGCCTTGGCAATAGTTTCTTTATTAACTCTACCACCGATGGTGATACTAACTATACCTTCACCCCTTCTATTTGGTTAAATTGCAACAAATGCTACAGACCTCTTTCAAAACCTTTAAAAGACACCACCTACATGGTTTCTGCCACCTACAAAGGGTGCACACCAAGTAGAGATACTATGAATGTGTTTATAAGAGATAGCTTCTTCTTGTCAACCAGTAAAGACACCATTATTTGTCGAGGCACTTCAACCGACCTAACAGCAAGTGCTGTGGGCGGACTGTCATCTAACTGGACTGTGACCTGGGATAACGGACTTGGAACCGGATTCTTCAAAACAGTTAGTCCAAAATCCACCACTACCTACCGCGCTATCTTAACCGATGGTTGCTCTAAAGATGGCAATGGCAATCCATTCGCTGATACCAGCTTTATCACAATTACAGTTCGAGATAGTTTAAAAATCACAATGCCAAAAGACACACTGGTCTGCGAAGGCAACGATGTAAACCTGAATGTAACGATAGCTGGCGGTTATCCTGGTGCTTCTGTAGTTACCTGGAATAACGGCTTAGGCACAGGTTTATCTAAAACTTATACCATGGGCGGTTCAGATGTCACCTTTAAAGCGGTGCTTTCTGATGGCTGCACTGCTCCAAAAGACAGTGGCTTTGTTACGGTGCGTGTACGACCAGGCATTAAAATCGATACTCTTATCTATAATAACCCAGTTTGTAAAAACCAATTCTTTAGATTAGATGCTCGCGCTAAAGGCGGCGATTCACTTGGCTATAAATTCAAACTCTACAACACCACTACCGGTAACTTTGTATTGATTGATTCAGCTCAAGGTTTCTCTTATCCTAGTTTCAACATTAAAATCAGCGACGATGCAACTTTCTCTGTTCGTATGAATCAGAGCTGTAACTCACAGCAAATAAGTAAGAAACTGGCAGTTAAAATTAAAACCGGCCTGAACATTACCAACCCAACTCTGATAGATACTATATGTACGGGGCAGACCTACAATCTGAGAATCAATGGTACCAGCGCAGACAATCTGCCGATCAAGTTTGTTCTGAAAAGAAAAAATGGAAGTGCATGGAACGCTATTGACTCAGTTACCAATAACTCACAGGGTTCATTTACCATTACACCTAACGCCAACGCAACGGATTACCTGATCGTTGGAGACGACAACTGCAGTCGCACCGACTCAACCACCTTCAGATTACTTGTAAGAGCGCCTATGACCCTTACAGCCATCACAGGAGATGAGCTTTGCAGAAACGAATCTAAATCTTTCAGCGCAGTTGTTACTGGTGGTAGAGCACAAAGCTATAAATACAAGTGGGAAGACATTTCTAACAACACTGTTATAGACAGTACTAAAGCTTCTATTACTTATACGCCTGCCAATTCTATGGATATCAGAATTACTGTATCTGATGCTTGTTCAGCACCTGTAACCAGTTCTGCCAGACTTTGGGTGGCACCTCAGGTAACAGACAGTTTGCTTGCTACTAAACTCAATGGATGTGAGCCTTTATCTACTCAGTTCTTCCATCCTAAAACAGCTTCACAATCGCCGCTTAACCCTGCCTTTACCTGGAAATGGTACTTCGATGGCATCAACAATATGAATATCCCATCAACTGGTGGCGCTACTCATCCTGATATTCCAAAGAACTATTCTAATGCTGGTACTTACACCGCCAGAGTAGAAATGGTATTATCGAACAACAAAGTATGTTTCTCTAAAATGCAAAGCGTTACGGCCTACGAGCAAGCGGTTGCCGACTTCAGTTATCTGCCTAGACAAATTGATATCGTTGAACCTCTGGTAACCTTCACTGACGAATCCATCAATGCAACATCATGGTTCTGGAGCTTTGGAGATGGCGGAACAGCTAATATCCAAAACCCACAGCATACCTATACTGATACAGGGTTATTCAATGTTATTCTGATAGCCAACAACTCTAATAACTTATGTAACGATACCACGTTCCAAAGACTAAGAGTTCTGGACATATACAGAATCTTTATCCCTGGCGCTTTCAGTCCTAATACCGACGACATCAACAATGTCTGGAAACCAAGTTTCACTTCTATCTTAACTGTAGAAGTAACTATATTCAATCGATGGGGTGAAAAAATTTACTTCAACAACGACAATACAGGTATATGGGATGGAACTTTCAACGGTGCAGAGTGCGAACAAGGCATCTACTACTACCATATTAAAGTAAGAGACAATCGCAAGAGATGGCACTACTATAATGGCACATTAACATTGCTGAGATAAACAATCAGCGCATAAAAAAAGCCCTTTAGAAATTTCTAAAGGGCTTTTTTATTGATAGTATATTTATTTAATCTGCATGCGCTGCGCGAATGCATCTTTATAGTTCTTACCAAGTGGTATACTCTTATTGCCAATTTTTACTTCGTGAGCACCAATAGCCAATACTTTATTAATCGCTACGATATAACTGCGATGAACACGGGCAAATTTATCCGCAGGCAAACTCTGCTCCATATTCTTCATGGTTTGAAGTGTAACGATACGTTTGTCTTCCGCTGTATATATCTTCACATAATCAGCAAAAGCCTCTACATACCAGATATCCTCGTAATTAATTTTAATCATCTTAGAATCTGCCTTTACAAACATATAGCCTTCATTCATCTCGGCCTGAGGCTGCTCTGACTTGTTCTTAATAGAGAAATATTCTTCAGCACGCTCTACAGATTTTTTAAATCTGTCAAGTGATACTGGCTTTAATAAATAATCGAGCGCATCTAATGTAAAAGCGTCTACCGCGTATTCTGTATAAGCGGTTGTAAAGACTACCAAAATACCGCTGTTTTGAAGCGATTTCATGAAATCAATTCCACTAATTTCTGGCATATGAATATCACAGAAAATCAAATCCGGCTTTTCGTGCTTAATTGCTTCAGAAGCTTCAATTGCATTAGAACATTTTGCTATAAGTTTTAAGTTATCGCATTTTTTAATGTGTGCTTCCATGATCTCCAGGGCCAATGGTTCATCGTCCACAGCCATGCATTTTAGAATTTTGTTCATATTGTTTGTAGCGTTAAAGTAACAGTGTATTTATCTGTTTCGTCCACGATTTTAAGCTCATGCCGGCTCGGATACAAAATATTCAGACGTGTTTGCACATTTTTTAGACCAATACCACCTACTTTAGCCTTGTCTAATTCATTCAAAATACTAGGTTTAGTATTTGAAATACTGAAAGTCAGGTGATTATGCTCAGAATCTAAAATATAATCAATATGGATAAACGACTTTGCCAAACTTGGATTAGCGCCGTGCTTAAAAGCATTCTCTATGAAGTTAATAAAAAGAAACGGTTCTATCTGTCTGCCAAATGTAGAGCCGTGTACTTCTAATCGTATATCCGTTCTGTCTCCCAGCCTTAATTTTTCCAGCTCTATATAATCGCGGATAAACTGAATATCGTCTTCAATCGGCACTTTTTGTTTCTGACTTTCATACAAGCCAAATCTTAATATATTGGACAACTTTAACACAGCATCAGGAGCAAGTTCCGACTGCTTTAGGGTTAAGGCATAAAGATTATTTAAATTGTTAAATAGAAAGTGTGGGTTAATCTGAGATTTCAAAAACTTGAGTTCGCTTTCGACATTTAACTTCTGCAACTCTTTATTCGACTGCTCCTTCAAATACCAATTTCTAAATAGCTTAATAGAGGTTGTTAAAAGAACCGTAAAAAGTATCAATAGAAAATTGTACGTGAAAAAATCAAAGGTCCATATATTCATCACACTCTCCTGAGATAATGGAATATATTTATAGGTCGCTACCGCCAGCGGAAAACACATCAGCAAAACTGATAAAGTTAAACTACTGAGATAACTTAAATACTTGCGTTTAAACAGAAACCACTCTATTAAGAAATAATTATTAAAATAAGAGACGATAATATGAAATACAATAAAGATACTGGCATTAAGAATATCTCGCCAGAATGAGCCTCCAGAAAGCAAAATAACAGCCCATACAACAATATAAACCATCCAGAAAAAAAGATGGTAAATCTTGTACCTGTTAATGACACCAATTGTTTCCGAAAAAAGTTTATTGACCACGTTAATTATGGGTTTCTGAAAAATCTGAGAATCTCTCTGGCCCAGTCTATTACACGACTGCCACTACCAAGCATACTGTTCTCTACCTTCACATCTTCAATATAGCTCTGATTGATCTTGGAAAAGTAATTCTCAACTATCACATACGAAATTACATTCGAAAAAATTAACACGGCAATTAATATCCATGAAAACCATTTTTTCTGTGATAAACCTGATAGTTTCATTTTCCTTCACGAAAATAGATTATTTTTTCATAAAATCATCAATTAGGTATTGTTGAAAGTATAAACCTTTCTGCTTGATGTCTGCACTGTCCCTGATATCTCCTTTATAGATAAATGACTTGCAAGAATTATCATAAATCGCTTCCTGATCAGCATCTACCCTACCAAAACCATTATTGTAGTGGTACTGAGCAAATCCATCAATATTATTAATGCCAGTTTGCCATTTGAAACCTGTATAGGGCATATCCATAGCATCCAGCAACAATGATGGTACAATGGTTTGAGATACTACCTGCCTGATCTTGACGCCTTTTAAGGTTTGCTTTAATGCTCCACCCAGCACGACCAGCGGAATATGGTATTTCTCTTTGCCAAAATAGGCTTTGTCGCTTAATCCAATATCATGACCGTGATCGGCCACCAATAGAATCAATGTATTGTCATACCAGGGTTCTTTTTCACATGCTTTCAAAAACTCGTAAAGCGCCAAATCTGCATAACGCAAAGAATTTTTATAGCCATACCATTCGTCTTTGGGCAAATCAGATGACTGATGCGGCACATCAAAGGGCTCGTGACTGCTTAAAGATAATATGGTAGTAAAAAATGGTGCTCTTTTATTTCGATGATCGCTTAAAACTTTATTGTACAAATTAGCATCATGAGCGCCCCATTTACTGTTCAACTCTTCTTTTGAAAATGATTTCTTATCAACTATCGTCGGAATGCCTTGCAACAACAAATAAGCTTTCAT
This sequence comes from Bacteroidota bacterium, assembly GCA_027490055.1. Lineage (GTDB taxonomy): Bacteria > Bacteroidota > Bacteroidia > NS11-12g > UBA955 > JABMMZ01. The sequence continues at coordinate 9,636 of JAIXYV010000014.1, forward strand.
GGAAGCAAATTCAGCATCACCGCCATAGTAAAACGAATTGCTATAGCCTCTTTCTTTGAGTACCTTCCCTATCCCTTCCAGCTTCGCCATTTTATCTGGAAACACAATGATGGAAGAGGAAGGCTGAGCCGGATAACCAGACAATACTGTCACCAAACCTTTCTCTGTGCGGTCGCCCGAAGCATAACACTGCATAAAACTCAGATTCTCTGAGGCAATTTTATCCAGATAAGGCATGCAATTATTATAGCCACTAAAATACTGACTACCAGAAGCAGTAAAACTCTCAAGCATCACCACCATCACATTAATATCTTTTTTATCGCTAATATCAAACCTAACGGAATCTGCTGCTAACTGTTCTCTCAATGAAACCTCAACCACTGCATCTGAAGCTACTTTGTAATGATCCCCATATATACTTTCTGTATCATTAAAGATATAATAGAGGGCATTCCAGAAACTGTTAATCGCCGCCGCATTCTCGATGGATTTGTCAGAATAAATCGCAGAAGACTGACTGATAGTAGCCACTCCAATACCGCCACGCAACATAATAAATGCAAGACCTGTAAGCAACACATCGGCAATGGTATACTGAACGGAAAACTGCTTTTTCTTATTTAAAATTTTAAATAATACATAAGCAAGAAACCAAAAACATAAACCAAGGACAAGCGCAAACAACACGGTCTTTCCCCAATTAACTGCTCCGCTAGAAATAGCCATTTCCTTTGGATGAGAGATATATACCAAGACCTGATTGTTAAACTTATTTCCCCACTGTCTGTATAACTCAGGATCAGAAATCGTAATTGCAAAAATCAAAAACACTTCAATCCCGATAACAAGCTTAAACAACCAGGCAGGAATGGGCTTTCTAAGAATCCCTTCTACAATAAGCAACAATAAAATAGGCGCTAAACACCAGGCAACCGTAGACAAATCAAGAAAAAAGCCACTAATACTGGTCATGGCCCAGGCATTTAAAAAACTTGTTTCTAAAAGTGAAGCGTGATAAATGAGGAAATACAACCTCGACAATTCAAAACAAAGGAGAAATACTGCTACTAACTTTAAAAATTGAAATAATCTGTTCAAAATGTCCGATTTGTTAAGGCAAAATTAAGACAATGACACCACAAGATAATCATGTCAATCCATGATTTCATCTAGATTTCGGCATATTGTCTCGGAAATCTGATCAGTTGGCAAATCATTATCATCCGAGCCAAATGGATCTTCAATTTCTTCGGCGACCAACTCAATACTGCCAAAAATGTAGAACAAAATAGAAACGATAAACATCGACCAATAGCCGAACTCCATTGCAAAACCGAAAGGCATACTGGCGATATAGATAAATATAATCTTCTTTAAAAATATGCTGTAGGAGAAAGGAATAGGCGTTTTCTTAATGCGTTCGCAAATGCCAATATTATCAGTAAAAGATTGCAACTCATTGTTCAAAAACAACAACTGCTCACCCGAAATCTTTCCGTTCTTATGCAAAGCCTGCACTTCAAACATTAATAACTGAGCAATTCTGTTTGGCACATGTGCGCTGCCCATAACATCATGCACCTTGTATAAATCTGTATCTTTTAAAAGCTCCGACTTAACGCCGTGTCTCAAATGCTCTTTAGAAGCCATTACATAATTCTGAATAAGAATTTTGAGGCGTTGTTTTACCAAATGATCATCCAACATTACAGATAGTTTAATGGCCAGATTGCGCGAATTATTAACAAAACTGCCCCAGGCTTTGCGCCCCTCCCACCAACGATCGTAAGCGGTATTGGTTCTGAACACCAACAACATCGACAAGACAAACCCTACCAGGGCGTGAATACTGGTGGTATTCTTATAATTTAAATGAAAAATATTCAGCTCGGTGTACACCACAGCACCCGTAAACAGAGCCATTCCAAGAATTCCTGGCAGCATCATTCTGAAAGTATCGCTCTTTTGAAAACTAAGAATTAACCTCCACCAGTCTTTAGGATTATAGATGACCATATCAGCCACAAAAATGACAAACTTTATCGGCAAAACCAAAACACCTTAATATTGCCTCCTAATGCCTAACTTTGCAGGCTTATATGAATGTATTATCCGCGGATCAGATTTCGAAAGCCTTTACCGAAAGATGGCTGTTCAATCAGATCAGTTTTGGTTTGTCTAAAGGCGAAAAACTCGCTCTGGTTGGAAGTAACGGCACTGGCAAATCTACCCTCCTAAAAACAATTGCAGGCTTTATTGAACCCGATAGCGGACAAATCAGTCTGGCTAAGGGCATTAGCATCGGCTATTTGCCACAAGAGCCTGAACTCGAAAAAGAATTAACGATAGAAGAAAGTATCTTCTCTGATAAAAATCCTATTCTTAATTTAGTCAAGAAATACGAAATCGCTATCACCGATATGGATTATCCAGCAGATGATATGCAGATTTTGCTCGAGAAAATGGACCACTATGATGCCTGGGATTTTGAAAAAAAAGCCCATCAGATTTTAGCGAAACTGGGCATTACTAACCTTAAACAAGCTAATTCGTCTTTAAGTGGCGGACAGAAAAAACGTGTCGCACTTGCTAAATTACTGATACTCCAGCCAGATGTGCTGATTATGGACGAGCCTACCAACCACCTTGACCTCGAAGCAATCGAGTGGCTGGAAAATCTCTTAAATGCTCACAATATTTCTCTGATTATGGTTACACACGACAGGTATTTCCTGGACAATGTCGCTACCCATATTCTGGAACTTGAAAGAGGAAAACTATATATCCATCACGGTAAATACGCCTACTACCTCGAGAAAAAAGCTCAACGCGAAGCCATACAGGAAGCCGAAATGTCTAAAGCCAGAAACCTGATGGTGAAAGAACTTGAATGGATGCGCCGTATGCCAAAAGCGCGAGGCACCAAATCTAAAAGTCGTATTGAAGCCTTTCACGAATTAAAAGAAAAAGCAACGCAAGACCTCTCTAAAAAAGAACTGGATATCTCTGTTCAATCAGTGCGATTAGGCAATAAAATCATTGAAGCCGACAATATCTCTATGAACTACGGCGACAAGGTTTTAATCACGGATTTCTCATACATCTTTAAGAAAAAAGACCGCATTGGCATCATTGGTCAGAACGGCATGGGTAAATCTACTTTACTCGATATCCTTACCCAGAAAATCAAGCCAGCAAAGGGCGAAATCGTTCACGGACCGACTTTAAAATTCGGCTATTACACCCAGCACAGCAACGACCTTAACAACGACAACCGAATTATTGACGAGGTTAAAGAAATTGCCGAGTATGTCACTTTAGGAAATGGCGAAACGGTGAGTGTTTCAAAACTACTCGACCTGTTTTTATTCCCTCCCGCTATGCAATACACGCCAGTGGCAAAACTTAGTGGTGGCGAGAGAAGACGCTTGCAATTACTGAAAGTGCTGGTTACAAATCCGAATTTCCTGATTCTCGACGAGCCGACCAACGACCTGGACATCGATACACTGAATGTCCTCGAAGATTTTCTTTTAAACTTTGATGGCTGTCTGATGCTGGTATCGCACGATCGTTATTTCATGGACAAACTGGTTGACCATTTATTTGTATTTGAAGGTGAGGGCAAAATTGCCGACCATTATGGCAACTACACCGACTACAGAGAGTCTATTGCTTACCAGCCGGAATCGCCAAAAGAAAAAGCGGCTATGACGCCTGCTACTACTACAACGGCAGCAAAAGCAAGCACTGCACCAGCGGCAGATAAACCGAAGAGAAAACTGAGTTTTAAAGAACAAAAAGAACTTAGCGACCTGGAAACGGAACTTGAAAATCTGGAAAATAAAAAAACCGAACTGAATAATCTATTGAACGGTGGCAGTACCGATCACGAAGCGCTTAACCGCTGGGCTACTGAAATTGCTGAAATAGATGCGAAGATTGACAATAAAACGATGAGATGGCTTGAGCTATCCGAATTATAAAAAGTACTTATATTTGCCAGGTGCGCATTTCTGCTGTTATAATCGCTAAAAATGAAGCCGACAACCTTCAAGTGTCGCTACCACGATTAAGCTGGTGCGATGAAATCATTGTGATTGACGACAACAGCACCGATGCCACTGCTGAAATCGCTCTGTCTTTCGGAGCAAAAGTATTTCAGAGAAGCTTCGATGGTTTTGGCACTCAGAAACGCTATGGTGTTTCTATGGCTAACAACGACTGGATTCTGAATATCGATGCGGATGAAGTGCTTAGTGACGAGTTAATCCATGAACTCAAACACCTAAATCCAGGCAATAACTGCAACGCTTATAATATCCCTATCAGGCATGTGTTCCTGGGCAAAGTTTTTACGCATGGCAAAGAAAGCGCATACAAACATCTACGTTTATTTAATAAGCATTTCGGCAACTTCGACGAGGCAACGGTGCACGAAAAAGTGCATGTTACCGGCAGCATACTGACCCTCAAACAGGTGATACTTCACTATAGCTACAAAAATTTAAGTCACTATTTCACCAAATTTAATCAGTATACCGATATCGGTGCAAAGAAGCTGAAAGACAAAGGCAAACGCCGTTCTTTAATCGCATGCATCCTCGGATTTCCAGTGTATTTCATCAAACATTATTTTATTTACGGCAATTGTCTAAACGGCTGGCAAGGCTTTGTCTGGTCGTACCTCAACGCCTGGTACCACACAGTAAAATACCTTAAACTATACGCATTAAACAAGTCATCATGAGTCAGTTAAGGGTTTTAATGTACCATAAAGTGGCAGATGTAGCCGATTTTTTAACGGTGACTCCGGTGCAGTTCGAGCAACAGCTGCGCATCATTAAAAAAAACTACACACCGGTCAGACTTTCAGAGGTGATAGAACATATCTGCAACAAAAAAGCTTTGCCCAAAAATGCCGTACTCATAAGCTTCGACGATGGCTATGAAGACAATTTCACCAATGCCTACCCGCTTTTAAAACAATACGACATCCCGTTCTGTATTTTCCTGGTTTCGGGTTTTGTTGGTCAGGCAAGCACGCACGACGGTAAGACACAACAATTTCTAACTGTAGATCAACTCACTGAAATGAGTGCATTAGCTGAATATGCCTGCCATAGCACACAGCATCAGAACATCAATGATATTCCGGAACAAAACTGGGATAGTGAAATCGGCAATTGTTACAGCGAATTACAAGGTTCAGGACTAAGCATACAAGCCGCCTGGGCCTATACATATGGAGCCTTTCCGAAAAAAGACAAGGCAAAAATGGCAGTTCTTGAAAAATGTTTCCAAGATGCCGGCATTCATTGCGCCTTTAGAATCGGCAACCGCATCAATCGATTGCCGTTGCGCATGCCCTATTGCATAGAACGTCTGGATATAAGAGGAGATCAGCCTCACTGGCGATTCAAATTAAAGCTTTGGCTGGGCAAGATGCTTTGATTGGGTAGGCCAATTTCCACAAATTAAGATATTTAAATTACAGATTAAAAGACCTCTAAAAGCAGATTTTTAAAAAAAGTAATTTTTTTGCAGCGTTTTTACTTGTAACTTTGTCTATAGAGTATCAGTGGTACTAATGTTTGCAGAAAAACAGGTGATTGAGGGTTGCATTAAGGGCGACAGATTAGCCCAAGAAGCTTTGTATAATCGCTTTGCAGGAAAGATGCTTGCCGTTAGTAAACGATACCTTAAAGATCTTGAAATGGCCGAAGACGCCTTTCAGGAAGCCTTTATTAAAGTATTTACCCACCTCAAAAACTTTACCTTCCAAAGCAGTCTGGAGACCTGGATGACACGGATTTTTATTAATGAATCGATTAATAAACTCCGCTCCATGAAACGCCTGGCCCTTCAGGTGAACATCGATGACCAAACCAGGCAGTTTCCAGAAAATTACGAAGAAGCGCCGGATAAATTTGACGCCGAACTGGTAATGATGCTGATGGAAAAACTACCAGAAAATTACAAAATTGTCTTGATGATGTTTGCCATTGATGGCTACAGTCACAAGGAAATAGCCGAAAAGCTGAACATGCCCGAAAGCACTTCCAGAAGCTCGTTAACCCGAGCCAGGAGCATGTTATGGCAATTGTACAAAAACGAAATAAAAAAACATGAGTCCAGAAGAATTTGACAACCGATTAAGATCTTCATTTAACGATGAATTTGTGCCGCCAAAAGAGCATTTGTGGCGCAACATCGACACGCGTCTAGACCAACAGACTAAAAAACCTGTGTGGTACTGGCTTGTCCCATTAGCTATAGTCGCCGTAGCATCTATAGCATGGCTTACCAATGCCTATACAATTGGCGATAAAACCGACGCACCAACTACTAATGCTATAGCAGCTACAAACAACAGCACTTCCGCTCAAAGTGCCGATGCTACTGCCAATAATCAAAATAGAACTGCTTTAACAGAGAACAATAGCAATTCTAATGCTAACACAATAGCAGAAAGCTCTGAATTGCCTAAGATTACAAATCAGACTTACGAGGCTAATAATACGCCTTCCGGCAATAACAACAGCAATGCTATCTCTGGAAAAGCTCGCTCAGGAAAGAGCAAGTCGACTAAAAACCCAAAAACAGCTGACAGTGAAAATCCGACTGCTAAATCAGGCTCAAATAACAATGGCTCTGACATCAATAACACTTCAACTCTAATTTCGAACACAGATAATTCAGCAAATAAAAACAACACAAGATCAGAAAGCGAGATTAACAACCAATCTGTTTTCAGTAAATTGTTTTTTGTTAAACGTTTTAAAAGAAACATAAGCATCGATTGGCTCTCAAAAGCCGAACGCTCTCCTATTACCTGGCCTGTGCTAAAAACACCACTTAAAAAAGGACAGACAGCCGAAGACATGGCCTGGGGAGGCAATTTTGAAGACAATAAATGGTGGTTGAATTTCGGAATAGGCAATCAGGTAGCTTACAACCGCTTCCACGCTACTTATGACAGCCTCACTAAAAACAAAATTCACAGAACACTCATTAACAACGAAGATCAGCTTACTAATAACGGCTCTGGTTTTCAGATGCACCTCAACATTCAGAATAAATTCGGCAAAAACAATCGATTCTCGTTCGAAACAGGCATTAATTTCAGCCATAGAACCGAAGACATTAAAATGAATGAACAGACTTATGATATTGCGGCGCGTAACAACAACGAGGATATTTTAAATTACCTGCGACTTAAATTATTTATTGCAGTAGGCACCGACACTACCTTCTTCGATGCCACTCAAAGCTTTGCTTTAGTAAGAAAAAACAAATACAGTATCATCACAGTGCCTCTAAGATTCCAGTACGAACAACCAATCAACCGTAACACTTTTGTAAGCTTAGGATTAGGCGGTGGGGCATCAATTGTCAAAAACAATTCTACCACACACTATGATATGGTAAAAGAAAAAGAAGTTCAGAAAAACAGTTCCAAATATCTGACTGCTTCTTTAAACACCATGCTGTCGCTCTACACCAATTATAATGGCATTGGTCAGTTTGGTATCTATGGCGGTTATCAGATGTACCTGACACCATTTAAAGTAAACGAACAATACGGTGTGCGCATGAGCGACCTGCAGTTTGGCGTCTTATTCAAACGTCCACTCGACCTGAAGTAATGCTGTAAAATTTATATTGAAATAAAAAAGGAGTACTAATTAGTACTCCCTTTTTTTTGTCCGAAATCTCTTCCGTGAGGTTCTTCATAAAGTCGATCCTGTGGTAAAGAACGGAAATAATCGTAAGTGATTTTTAAACCTTCTTCTCTGTTCACTTTTGGTTCCCAGCCAAGAATGGCTCTTGCTCTTGTAATATCCGGCTGCCTTTGCTTAGGGTCGTCGGTTGGCAATGGTTTAAATATAATCTTCTGGTTGGTACCAGTTAGTTTAATAATTTCTTCGGCAAAATCTTTAATAGTGATTTCGCTCGGATTACCAATATTAACTGGTGTAGCGCAATCGCTCATCAGCAATCTGTAAATACCTTCTATCAAGTCGTCAACATAACAGAAAGAACGGGTTTGAGAACCATCCCCAAATGCTGTTAAATCTTCGCCTCTGAGCGCCTGACCGATAAATGCTGGCAAAACTCTACCGTCGTTTAGTCGCATACGTGGACCATACGTATTGAAAATCCTTACGATTCTTGTCTCCACATTATGGTAAGTATGATAGGCCATTGTCATTGCCTCCTGAAAACGCTTTGCTTCGTCGTAAACGCCACGCGGACCAACTGGATTAACATTGCCCCAGTAATCTTCATTCTGCGGATGCACCATCGGATCGCCATATACCTCACTGGTAGAAGCTACCAGAATTCTGGCGTTCTTAGCTTTTGCTAAACCAAGCAAATTGTGTGTACCTAAAGATCCAACTTTCAATGTCTGAATTGGAATTTTCAGATAGTCAATCGGACTGGCTGGCGAGGCAAAATGGAGGATATAATGTAACTCACCAGGCACATGCACAAACTTAGAAACATCATGGTGATAAAACTCGAATTGCTCGAGTTTAAACAGATGTTCGATATTGCGCAAATCGCCTGTAATCAGATTGTCCATCGCAATGACATGACAACCCTCTTTTATAAAACGGTCGCATAAATGTGACCCCAAGAATCCGGCAGCGCCGGTAATTAACACTCTTTTTCTGCTCATAATTATTGTACTATTTCCCTTCCGATACACTCATAATGGAAACCTAATGATCTCATTTCTGAAGGCTCGTAGATATTTCTTCCATCAAAAACTGCTTTCTGCTTTAAGGCCGATGCGATAGCATCAAAATCCGGCGATCTGAATTCTGGCCACTCAGTTACTATCACCAGGGCATCTGCACCTTCCAATGTTTTATACTGATCTGTAGAATAGTCAATTTTGTTGCCTAATATTCTTTCTGCTTCGTGCATAGCTACAGGATCGTACGCTACAACGCTTGCGCCATCATCCAGCAACTGATCTATCAGCACCAAACTCGGAGCCTCTCGCATATCATCTGTTTTTGGCTTGAAAGATAATCCCCAGATGGCAATTTTCTTTCCTGATAAGTCTCTGAAATACGATTTCAGCTTGTGATACATACGCATTTTCTGAGCATCGTTTACACTCTCAACAGCTTTTAATACCTGCATCGCATAACCGTTCTCGTCAGCAGTCTTCACCAAAGCCTTAACATCTTTCGGGAAACATGATCCTCCGTAACCGATACCTGGATAGATAAATTTATGACCAATTCTTGAATCACTTCCAATACCTTTTCTAACCATGTTAACATCAGCACCCATCAGCTCACATAAATTAGCAATGTCATTCATAAAACTAATTTTAGTAGCCAGCATACTGTTGGCCGCATATTTGGTCATCTCAGCACTTGGAATATCCATAAAGATACAAGGATGTCCGTTTAACAAGAATGGCTTATATAAACGACTCATTACATCTTCTGCTCTTTCTGATTCAACACCTATAACAATTCTGTCTGGCTTCATAAAATCATCAATTGCAGCGCCTTCTTTTAAGAACTCAGGGTTACTTGCAACATCAAAAGACACATCCGTATTGCGCATTGCTAAAGCATCCTTTAAAGCTTGCTTTACTTTGCGGGCTGTTCCAACAGGCACAGTGCTCTTAGTAACAACAACCGTGTAATCGGTCATATTTAAACCAATCTCAGTGGCTACGCCTAATACATATTTCAAATCGGCACTGCCATCCTCATCTGGTGGTGTACCTACGGCGATAAAAACCGCTTCACAACCCTGAATACTCTCAGATAAATTCGTCGAGAAATTCAATCTGCCTTTCTCGTGGTTGCGCTTAACCATTTCATCTAG
>JAIXYV010000045.1 GCA_027490055.1 Bacteroidota bacterium
TACGACGTAATCTATCACTTTTTGGCGACCCTCGTCGTCAAAATCCGTATCAATATCGGGCATGCTCTTACGTTCTGGATTTAAGAAACGCTCAAACAGTAAATCGTATTTAATGGGGTCGATATTAGTTATCCCGATGCAATAAGCGACCGCACTGCCGGCTGCCGAACCACGACCCGGACCAATAACGACACCTAAATCGCGACCAGCTTTAATGAAATCGGATACAATGAGGAAGTAACCTGCGAATCCCATTGTACGTATTGTAAATAACTCGAATTTTAAACGCTCTTCAATCTCAGCATCAATATCGCCATAGCGTCTCTTTGCGCCTGCCCAGGTTAATGCCTCCAGATAATCATCCTGAGTAGCATACTCTGGTGGAACAGGGAAATTGGGTAGTAATATGTCTTTCTTTAGTGAAAGTGGTTCAATCTTGCTTACAATATCTCCAGTATTGTCAATGGCTTCAGGCACATCGGCAAACAACTCACTCATCTCTTTCTGAGTCTTGAAATAAAAGTTGTCATTAGGAAAAGCAAATCGTTTGCCTTTGACAAACTTGTCATCATCGCCATCCAAATCAGACATCTTTGGTGTGCTTTGTTTCTCACCCGTATTCACACACAATAGAATATCATGCGCGTTGTAATCTTCTTTTTCTACATAATGCGAATCGTTTGTAGCGATAACTTTTAAGTTGTATTTCTTAGCAAAACGCAACAACACTTCGTTTACTTTATCTTGCTCTGCCAGTCCGTGTCTCTGAAGCTCTATATAATAATCATCACCAAACAGGTCTAACCACCATTTCAATTCTTCTTCCGCTGCAGCTTCTCCTTTTTTCATGATGGTTTTCGGAACGATGGCACCTAAACAACAGGATGTGGCTATTAAACCTTCATGGTATTTTAAAATGAGTTCTTTGTCTATCCTCGGCCATTTGCTGTACATGCCATCAATGTAACCCAGGGAACAAAGTTTTGATAAATTCTTGTAGCCTTCTGCATTCTTGGCTAATAAAAGTTGATGGTATCGAACGTCTTTGTCTTCTTTGGTAAACGACTTTCTGAACCTGTCATGCACCATGTAAAATTCGCACCCAACTATGGCTTTTATTTTCTCTGAACCTTTGTTGTGTTTAGCTGCCTCTGCCACAAAATTAAATACACCAAACATATTACCGTGGTCGGTAATCGCAATCGCTTTCTGTCCATCAGCAACAGCTTTTTTGTATAAATTGGAAATAGAAGCGGCTCCGTCCAGTAAAGAGAATTGTGTATGGCAATGTAAGTGTGAAAATTCAGGCATCTGCGAATCAAATTTTATCTCCGTAAATCTAAAATTATTTGATGATTATTTATTGCCGTGTTGAAAACTTAATCACAAAAACAAACCCTTTCGAAAGCATCTTTGTATACTATATTATGCAAGCAGAAATAATAACCATCGGCGACGAATTATTGATTGGTCAGGTTGTCGATACCAACAGCGCCTGGCTGGGTCAGATGCTGAATAAAAACAATATCAGAATCAAACGAATTAATTCTATCAGTGATGATGCTGAAGAAATAAAAACGATGTTGAGCGATTGCCTTAAAAGATCTGAGTTGATTATCATCACCGGCGGTCTCGGTCCAACCAAAGATGATATCACCAAAAAAACACTTGCCGACTATTTCGGAATGGGCTGGAGAACGGATGCTAAAGTAATGGCACAATTGGAGGAGTTTTTCAAAAGTCGCGGTCGCACCATGTTAGAAGTTAATAAACTTCAAGCCGATTTGCCAGATGGTTGCACAACGCTTTTCAACGAATGGGGAACTGCTCCGGGCATGTGGTTTGATGTCGATGGTAAAGTCATTATTAGTGTGCCTGGTGTGCCTTATGAAATGAAGAACATCATCGAACACAAAGCCTTGCCTCTAATCGTTCAGAAATTCAAACAACCCGAACTGTATCACAAAACCATTATCACAATCAATATCCCAGAATCAATGCTGGCAAAGAAGATTGAAGATATTGAAGATACAATTCCATCGCATATTAAACTGGCGTATTTGCCTAATGTCAATATTGTGCGACTGCGACTAACAGGATCTCAAGTAAACGGCGATATTAAAACAGAAATCAATGCCATCGCTGCTAAAATTATGGAGAGAGTAGCTGATAATATTGTGTGTGATGAAGATATTAGTATGGCGGAACTCATTTTTAGAATGCTGAGTGAAAGAGGAAAAACTCTAAGCATAGCAGAAAGTTGCACTGGCGGATATATTTCTCATTTGCTAACTGTACTGCCTGGCGTTTCTAAAGTATTTGTAGGTTCAGTTGTGTCTTACAGTAATTCTGTTAAACACCATCAGCTGGGCGTTGAAAGTACCTTGTTTGAAACAGTAGGAGCGGTGAGTGAGCCCGTGGTAAGACAAATGGCAAAAGGTGTAAGAGAAAAACTTCAAACTGATTATTCAATAGCAGTTTCAGGCATCGCTGGTCCGGGCGGCGGAAGTCCGGATAAACCAGTTGGAACCGTGGTGATAGGAGTGAGCTCCAATCAAAATGAGGAGGTTAAAATTCATCACTTAATTGGAGACAGATCCAATGTGATCTCCAGGGCAGGCAATGCCGCCTTCGAAATGCTAAGGCAACTGATGCTAAAAGAAGCCTAATAAAAAAAGCCCTTCTGAAATCTTCAAAAGGGCTTTTTTATTGTTAATGTTATTTTAGATTTTAGACTGAAGAATCATGGTGTCATGAATTCTTTTCTCAGCCAGTTTAATCGCTGCGATCTGAGTATTGATATTATCTTCTTCAGATTTATTGTAAATATTCAATACAGTGTTGTAAATGTTTTCGGTTTGAGCAAAAGCAATCTCTCTTACATAACCGTTGTACTCACTGTATACGTTGATTAATCCACCTGCGTTGATCAGGAAATCCGGAGCATAATAAATGCCTTTAGCTTTGATCATGTCACCGTGGATATTCTCGTCTTCTAACTGATTGTTGGCAGCACCTGCAACAACCTGACATTTTAATTTGTTGATGTTCTCTGTGTTCAAGATAGCACCTAAAGCACATGGCGCAAAGATGTCAACCGCCTGATCAAAGATCTCTTCTGGTTTAACAATCGTAGCACCGTACTTCTCAGCAGCAATCTTAAGTCCGCTTTCGAAAATATCGGTAGCAGTAATGATAGCACCTTCTTTGTGTAACAATTCCATTAAGTGTAAACCAACTTTACCAGCACCCTGAACAGCTACTTTTTTACCATTCAGATTGTCGGTACCGAAAGCTTTCTTAGCACTTGCCTTTAAACCCATGAATACACCGTAAGCAGTAACAGGACTAGGATCGCCGCCACCACCCATGATTTCAGGTAAACCCACAACGTGATTAGTTTCCATTTTGATGTACTCCATATCTTTTGTAGTTGTTCCAACATCTTCTGCTGTTACATATTTACCGCCTAAGTTCTCAACAAATCTTCCGAACTTTCTCATCAAATGCTCTGATTTGTCTTTTGCAGGATCTCCGATAATTACGGCTTTTGCACCACCTAAATTTAAACCACTGATGGCGGCTTTATAGGTCATACCCCTTGATAATCTCAAAGCATCATTAATAGCTTCTGCCTCTGTAGCATACTTCCACATTCTGGTGCCTCCGAGTCCGGGACCCAAAACAGTGTTGTGGATAGCAATAATAGCCTTTAAACCTGTGTGGTTGTCCTGGCAGATCAATACTTGCTCGTGATCATAACGGGCAACTTTAGCAAACACATCAAATTGTGTTTCGTGGTTGCTTACATTTGCTTGACTCATTGTGTATAATTCAGTTAAATTTTTTAAAGGTGCAAAGGTAATCATTTATTATCTATTAATTAACTGTGACAGCATTTATTTTTAAATCACAAAATGCAGAAATTAATGCCGTTTATGACAAAAAGTAACCTTTTAAAGTGTTAAATATTATCTAATTGCATGAAATAATATTTAAAAGTGTGAAATTTTAAAGGCGGGTTTCAGAGAAATTTGAATGATATTAATTAGAATTATTTACTGGCCGCTCGTCTCAATCGGTCGTTTATTGCCAATCCAAGTCCGTATTCTGGCAGACTCTGAGCGATAATTACATCTGCATTCAACTGGTCTAATAAGCGCATAAAATGGAACAAGTTTCTTGCAGCTTCTTCTAAATCTCCACGCTTGCTTAAATTGAGTTGATAAATGCTGTCGTTTACCAATGTGTCTCCAAAGTTTAATACGACAATCTTTTCGTGCAGATGCCTGTTAATTGTATCTTCCAGATTATCACTTAATATAAACTTACTTAGTGGCGAATAGTGCTTGTCTAACTGGCCGGGAGCTGAAGGATTGCTGTTTTGATTAAGGTGCATGGCAACAGGTTCTCCTAAAACTTGCTCTATCTGATGTTTGGGCAGTCCGCCCAACCTGGCAATAGTATACGGTTCTGTACTGCAATTAATAATGGTGCTTTCTAAGCCAATTGAACAGGCTCCGCCATCCAGAATGTATGATACTTCTTTCCCCAATTGCTTGTCGACATGTTCGGCAAGGGTAGGACTGATATACCCAAATGGATTGGCACTTGGTGCCGCAATCGGAAAGTCGACCTCTTGCAATAAGGCCAGCGTCATTGGATGTGATGGCACCCTTACCGCCACCAAATCACTACCCGAAGTAACAATATCAGGAACTACATCGGTTTTATGCAATAAAAAAGTAAGTGGTCCGGGCCAAAAAGCTTCGGCAAGTTTTAGGGCTTTATCTGGAAATGATTTTACCAGTTTTTTAGCCTGTTCAATATCCCTGACATGTAAAATGAGGGGATCAAAAAACGGTCTGTTTTTTATCCTGAAGATGGAAACAACTGCTGCCTCATTAAAAGCATTAGCAGCCAGGCCATAAACTGTTTCGGTCGGAATACCAACTGTCTCGCCAGCATTTAAGTGCTCAGCAGCCAGCCGAATATCGGTACCAATCATTAATTAGTTACGCTTAAGGTTGTACTTGTCTATTTTATTGTAAAGATGACTGCGTTGAATGTCTATTTCAACTGCAGTTTTAGCAACGTTCCAATTGTTCTTTTTCAGTTTTGCTTCAAGGAAAATTGTTTCAGCATAGTCTTTAAAATCCTGGAATTTCTCAAACTTGTCAATCATTACGCTTTGAGTTTTAGAAACTGGAGTCGATGGATTGCTATAGGCGATAACATCTTCAACTGTGATTTTAGCATCTGATAAGATCACGAGTCTTTCAATCACGTTGCGGAGTTCGCGAATATTACCTGTCCAGTTGACATTCTTCAATTCATCCAGAGCACCAGGGGCAAACGATTTTCTAACACCGTTATCTTCGCAGATTTCTTTAAGGAACTTATCAGCTATTACTGGAATATCGTCAACACGCTCATTTAAAGTAGGAACATGAATTACAATTACACTTAAACGGTGGTATAAATCCATTCTGAATAAGCCTTTTTCGATTTCTTCAGTAAGGTTTTTATTCGTAGCAGCCAAGATTCTTACATCAACATTGATAGCTTTATCGCCTCCAACTCTTTGCAAAATACCTTCCTGAATAACTCTCAATACTTTGGCCTGAGCAGATAAACTCATATCGCCAATTTCATCCAGAAATAAGGTGCCGCCATTGGCTTGCTCGAACTTACCAATTCTTTGTTTGATGGCTGTGGTAAATGACCCTTTTTCGTGACCGAATAATTCGCTTTCAATCAATTCACTTGGAATGGCTGCACAGTTTACCTCAATTAAAGGCATATTAGCTCTGTTGCTCTTTTCGTGAATCCAGCGGGCAACCAGTTCTTTACCAGTGCCATTTTCACCTGTGATTAAAACACGGGCATCAGTCGGTGCAACTTTAGAAATGGTATCTTTTATTTTTAGAATACTTGGCGTTTCACCAACTATATCTCTGGTTTTCGTAACTTTTCTTCTTAAAACTTTAGTTTCAACTACCAGATTGTTCTTTTCTACCGCATTGCGGATAGTAATTAATAGGCGATTTAAATCTGGTGGTTTTGAAATGAAATCATAAGCACCTTTCTTCACTGCCTCAACGGCA